>NZ_BAABDD010000003.1:0-276036 GCF_039539445.1 Salinactinospora qingdaonensis | reverse complement strand
CGTTGGTGGGTTGTTGTGGTGTGGTGGGGTTTTTGTCGCGATCGTTTCGTGGTTTCGGCAGCTTCTGGGGGCCGTTGGTGGGTTGTTGTGGTGTGGTGGGGTTTTTGTCGCGATCGTTTCGTGGTTTCGGCAGCTTCTGGGGGCCGTTGGTGGGTTGTTGTGGTGTGGTGGGGTTTTTGTCGCGATCGTTTCGTGGTTTCGGTGGTTTCTGGGGGCCGTTGGTGTGTTGTTGGTGGCTGGGGCCGGTGGCGATAGTTCGCAGTGCTACCTCGGTGCGTCTCCCTGGGGCGCGGCCCCAGGCTGCCGAGCGAGCGAAGCGAGGGAGCGCATAGCGGCGCGAAACCTTTTCCGCTCCCCGAATATGCGCGGGATTCAGTTCTCGCGCCTCGGCCGCGCGACGGAAGACGGCCCGCTCCCTGCGTACACGCGAGACCCGGTCATGCCGGCCCGGAAGCCGGCGCTCCTCTCGTATGAGGGGAAAGACATAGCGGGGCGGGCGCTGTCGCAGCGCGGGCGGCTATTCGCCGGTGAAGTGGGGGGAGCGTTTTTCGAGGAAGGCGTTCGTCCCCTCCGTATGGTCGGCGGTGGACAGCAGCGTGGCCAGCCCGCCACGCTCGTGGGCCAGCCCTTGCGTCAGGCCGGTCTCCTCGGCGGTGCGCAGTGCCGACTTGGCGACCATGGTGGCGGCGGGGCTGAACCGTGCCATCTCGACTGCGGTGGCCACGCCGGCGTGGACGACGCGCTCGCGCGGAACGACCTCGTGAACCAGTCCCCACTGCCACGCCGTCCACGCGCTGACCGGTTGGGCCAGCAGCACGACCTCGGCAGCCCGATAGCGTCCGGTCACGCGCCCCCACCGCTGGGTACCGCCGGCCCCCGGGATGATGCCTAAGCGGATCTCAGGCTGGCCGAACATCGCGGAGTCGGCGGCTACGACGAGGTCGCACAGCAGCGCCAGCTCGCAGCCCCCGCCCAGCACGGGGCCGGCGGCAGCGGCGACGAGCGGCTTGGGGAAGTCGGTGAACCGTTGCCACAGCGCGCGTCGGCGTGACCGCAGGTAGGCGATGGGGGCGGTGTCGCGCAGTTCGCGGATGTCGGCACCGGAGGCGAAGACGCGCGTGCCGCCGGTGACGACCACGGCACGCACCTGCGGATCGGCGTCGGCGCGGTCCAACCCCGCCGCCAGTTCCTCCAACGTCTGGCTGGTGAGGGCGTTGCGCTGGGCGGGGCGGTCGATGCGCAGTACGAGGACGTCGTCGCGTCGTTCGTGGACGACGGCGGGTTCGCTGGTCATAGCGGATCTCCTGCCGGATTGGGGTGGGAGGTGGGCTTGACTGTCACATACGACTCGGTATGTTTGAGCAACATACTACGAAGTATGACGTGGCGGTGGGGGCTCTCCCCGGGGCGGCCCGGCGACACCCCACGGAAACCCCCATCGAGGAGAGGAAACGCCGTGGCAGTGATCTGGGGACCCACGTTCGACGAGGACGAAGCCGCATGGGTGGCACGTGCGCGGGAACTCGCCCGGAGCCGGTTCGCGCCCCTGGCAGCCGAACTCGACCGCGACCAGCGCTACCCGTGGGAGAACGTGGCCGCGCTGAACGAAAGCGGCCTGGCCGGCCTGCTCGTGCCCACCGAATACGGCGGCGCGGGCGGCTCCCTCACGCTGGTCTGCGGCGTCATCGAGGTGATCTCCACGGCGTGCGCCTCCACCGGCGCCATCCTCAACGCCTGCGCCCTGGGCGCCTACCCGCTGTTGCTGGCCGGCACGCCGCAGCAGCGCGAGCACTACCTCGGCGGCATGACCGCCGGCCGGGCCGTGAGCTTCGCCCTCACCGAGGAGGGCGTGGGCAGCGACGCCGCCGCCATCCGCGCCACGGCCGAGCCAGAGGGGGAGGGCTACCGGCTCCGCGGCGAGAAGATCTACATCGGCAACGGCGGTGCTTCTCAGACCTATGTCGTCTTCGCACGCACCGACCCCGAGGCGGGCAGCCGCGGCATCACCGCTTTCCTCGTCGACAAGGACGCCCCCGGCGTCGTCATCGACCACTACGAGGACAAGATGGGCATCCGGGGCACGCTCACCAGCAACCTCAAACTCGACACCCACGTGCCCCGCGACAGCGTCCTCGGCGAGCCCGGCCGCGGGTTGAAGCTGGCGCTACAGACCCTCAACGCCGGCCGCATCAGCGTCGCCGCTCAATCCACCGGCCTGGGCCTGGCCGCCTACGAGACCGCGAGCGCCGAAGCGGTGCGCCGCGCCACCTTCGGCCGGCCCATCATCGACAACCAGGGCATCTCCTTCCCGCTGGCCGACGTGGCCACCGACCTCACCGCGGCGCGCATGCTCACCTTCACCGCCGCGCGCGCGTTCGACGCCGGCGACGCCGCCGCCACGCTGGGCGCCATGGCCAAGCTCCACGCCAGCGAGGCCGCGCACCGGGCGGCCGACGTCGCCGTCCAGGTCCACGGCGGCGCGGGCTACTGCAAGCCCAACCTCGCCGAGCGGCTCTACCGCGACCAGCGAATCCTCCAGATCTACGAGGGGTCCTCCGAGATCCAGCGGCTGGTCATCGGGCGTGCCGTGGCCGACGAAGCCGCTCTCCGCTAGCCCAGCCGCCCCGCCCGACCCGACCACACCCGAGCCAGCAACGGGGTACGCGATGACCGCACGACCATGGGATTCCTGCGAGACCTGGCCCCGCGACAAGATCCGGGAGCACCAGCGCGTCGCCATGCGTGACCAGCTCGAACGGGTCTACGCTCGCAGTGCCTACTACCGGCGGGTCTGGGACGCGCTGGGCTTCTCCCCCGGCGACGTCGGCGACCTCGACGACCTGGCCGCCCTGCCGATCACCACCAAGCGCGACTACCAGACCGCGCTGACCCACGATCCACCCTGGGGCAGCGCCCTCGCACTCGCCCCCGAGCAGGTGCGCCGCGTCCACTTCTCCTCGGGGACCACCGCCGCCCCCACCCCGGTGTGCTGGAGCGCCTACGACCTCGACCGCTGGGCCGACCTGTACGCGCGCGGCGCCCACAGCCAAGGCGTGCACGACGGCGACGTCTACCAGTGCCTGTTCAGCTACGCCTGGTTCGTCGGCGGCCTGGGCGTGACCAGCGCCTACACCCGCCTCGGCGCCACGGTGATCCCCGGCGGCAGCGCCGACACCCAGCGCCAGATCGACACCCTGTTCCACTACGGCACCACCGCCGTCGGCGGCACCCCGTCCTTCCTGCTGCACCTGGCCGAGACCGCCGCCGAAGCCGGCCGGCCGCTGCACGAGTCCAGGGTGCGCACGGTGATGACCGGGGGAGAGCCGGGCGGCCAGCTCGCCGGCACGCGCGCCCGGCTCGAACACGAGTGGGGCGCCCGCGTCTACGACGGCTACGGCAGCCTGGAATTCCAGCCCATCGCCTGGGAGTGCGCCGAGCAGGCGGGCGCCCACCTGGCCGAGGACTTCCTCTACGCCGAAGTCCTCGACCCCGACACCCACCGGCCCGTCCCCGACGGCACCGCCGGCGTGCTCGTACTGACCCACCTGGACAAGCGGGCGTGCCCGCTCGTGCGGTGGTGGACCGGCGACATCGTCGTCCGCGACTCCCGGCCCTGCCCCTGCTCGCGCACCCACGCCCGCCTGGTCGGGGGCGTGCGGGGCCGTACCGACGACATGCTCGTCGTCCGCGGCGTGAACCTCTTCCCCAGCGCGGTGGAGGACATCGTCCGCCGCACTCCGGGCGCCACCGGCGAGTTTCGGATCGTCGTCGACCCCGATGTCACCGACCCCGAGACCGGCTACCTCACCGGCATCAAACTGCGCGTCGAAGCGCTGCCCGAGACTCACCGGCGGCTGCGCGGCGAACTGGCCGCCGCCATCCGCGCCGAACTGACGGTGCGCGCCCTGGTCGAGCCGCTCCACCCCGGCGAACTGCCACGCACCACCCACAAGGCACGGCGGGTCGTCCGCACGCCGTGACCCCCCGGCAAAGGAGATCGCTTGTCCCACGAAGCTTTTCTGGTCGGCGGCGTGCGCACCCCGCACGGCCGTTACGGCGGCAGCCTGCGCGAGGTGCGCCTCGTCGACCTCGGCGGGATCGCCGGCGCCGCCGTCATGCAGCGCGCCGGACTGGACCCGGCCCTGGTCGAGGAGGTGGTGGTCGCCAACTGCCGCCAAGCCGGCAACGGCCCCAACCCGGGGCGCCAGATCAGCCTGCGCGCCGGCGTCCCCGAAGCGGTGCCCGCCCAGACCATCAACATGGCCTGCGCCTCCGGGCTGAAGGCCGTGGCCATGGCCAGCCACGCCGTGGCCACCGGCGAGGTGGCCACCGCTCTGGCGGTCGCGGCCGAGAGCATGAGCACGATGCCCTACCTGGCTTCGCACCAGTTGCGCTGGCAGGGAATGCGGCGCGGCGACATCACCCTCGCCGACGGCTGGCAAGACGGCGGCACCGACCCCGTGTGTGGGCTCACCATGGGCCAGACCGCCGAGAACATCGCCGCCGACCACGACATCAGCCGCGCCGACCAGGACGCATGGGCGCTGCGCAGCCAGCAGCGGGCCGCCGAGGCGTGGCGTGCGGGGCGCTTCGCCGAGGAGGTCGTCGCCGTCCCCCACGGCGACGGCGTCTTGGAACGCGACGAGACCTACCGCGACACCACCGCCGAGAAGCTGGCCAAGCTCGCACCGGCCTTCGCCGCCCAGGGCACGGTCACAGCGGGCAACTCCAGCCAGATGGCCGACGGCGCCGCGGCCGTCGTCGTGGCCGGCGGCGACACCGTCCGCGCCCACGGGTTGCGCCCCTGGGCGCGGCTGCGCTCCTTCGCCGCCGTGGGTGTCGACCCCAGCCGGATGGGTGTCGGGCCGGTGGCGGCCATCCCGCCGGCCTTGCGGCGCGCGGGGCTCACCGTCGACGACGTGGACCTGTTCGAGATCAACGAGGCCTTCGCCGCGCAGATCGTCCACAACGTCCGGCAGTTGAAGCTGTCAGAGGACCGGGTCAACGTCAACGGCGGCGGCATCGCGCTGGGCCACCCCACCGGCCAAAGCGGCGCCCGCATCGTCGTGTCGCTGCTGCACGAGCTGGCCCGCCGCGGCCAGCGCCTCGGAGTGGCCAGCCTGTGCGTCGGCGGCGGCCAAGGCGTGGCCGCCGTCATCGAACGGGTCGACCCGTGACCGGCCGACACCGCGCGACCGGGCCGCGGGGGAGCGATCGGCAAGGCGCCGCTGTGGTGCCGCCGTGTCCGGCGTTGCAGGCGCCCCCGCGCCTGGCCACCGTGCGGGCCGGATCGGAACAGTCGATCCCGCCTCGCGGCAACGCGCCGGTCCCGCCGCCTATGACACGCCCTACTCCCCAGTGGGGACAGTCGTCGCGCCTCGCCCCCCGAGGCGCGGAGGCGGCCACGCCGCGCCGCCAGGGTCCCCCTCCCTCGGCCGAAACGAGGGGACTGCCTTGTGCGGGGCGGGTGCTCTGGTTCGCCGGCGGTTCCGTCGGCAGCGGTCGTTTTGAACAAGCGGCCCGGGAGGGTCGGCCGATCCTCGCTTCCGTGACGGCTCCACCGGCCGGGCATCCCGTTTCCCCGCCGGCTGGCCAGCCCGGCCTGGGGGCTCGCCCACCCCGCCAGGGCGGGTGCTACCGCCGATCCGAACCAGCGCGGGGGCGGGCCGTCGCCTCGGCGGCCACGCACCCTCTCCCGCCCCGCCCCGCAGGACCGCGAATCCTCCCCCGCCCCACGGCCGGGGCCACCAACCAACGTACGGAGATCCGATGAGCACGCTCTTGGCAACACCCGTGACGGTCATCGGCCTTGGCGCCATGGGGCGGGGCATCGCGCGAGCATTCGCCGGCCACGGTGCCCGGGTCACTGTGGTCGACGCCGACCCGGAAGCCACCCGCGACGGCCACCGCCAGACCCTGGACGAGGCGGCCGGCGACGGCGAACCCGTCGAGCTGACCGCCGCCCCCGACCTGGCCACGGCCGTGGCCGGCGCCGCCCTTGTCATCGAGGCGGTTGTGGAGGACATGGCGGCCAAGAAGGACCTCCTGGCCACCGTCTCGGGCGCCGCCCCCGCTGAAGCGGTCGTGGCGACCAACACCTCGTCACTGAGCATCGGCGAGATGGCCCGCGCACTGGAGGCACCCCACCGCTTCGTCGGCATGCACTTCTTCAACCCGCCCACCCGGATGCGTCTCGTTGAACTCGTCCGCGGCGCCCACACCGACGACCGCACCGTGGCGCTGGCCGGCGAATGGGTGCGCGCCGTCGGCAAAACCCCCGTGGTCTGCGGTGACTCCCCCAACTTCGTGGTCAACCGGATCTGTCGGCCGCTGTACTACGAGGCCCAACTGCTGGTGACCCAAGGCGTTGAGCCGGCCACCGTGGACGCGGTCGCGCGGTGCGCGCTGGGCCACCGGATGGGGCCGCTGCAACTCCTCGACTTCACCGGCCTGCACACCCACCTGGCCTCCTCTGAGACGGCGCTGCGCGAGTTCGGCGAACCCCGCTACCGGCCCGTCCCGCTGACCCGCCGGCTCGTGCGCAGCGGGCTCACCGGCCGCGCCGCCGGCCGCGGCTTCTACGACTACACCGCCGAGAAACCCCGCGCGGCCTTCGACCGGGTCGTGCGCACCTCCCAGGAAGCGCCGGCGGGCACGATCCACCTTGCCGGCCCCGGCACGGAGGCGCTGCTGGGCAACGAGCGGCTGCGCACCGCCCGCGACGGCGCCGCCGAGACGGTCCTCTACTCGGCGCCGGTGGCCCTCACCGACGACGATCTGGCCGCCGTGGTGCGGCTGCGCGACTCCGGGCGCCGGGTCGTCGTCGACTCCTCCGACGGCCGCCTGATCGAGGACCTGCCGACCGGGGTGGAGTGGCTGCGGCTGCACGCCCGCCAGGACGAACCCGCCGCGGAGGTCGTCGAGGACACCGAGGCGGCCATCGCCCCGGGGGCGGGTGTGGCGGCCGTCGCCCGCGCGGTCGGCGCCGTCACGATCGCCGTCCCCGCCCTGCCCGGCCTGATCGCCGACCGGCTCCAGCACTGCCTGGTCAACGAGGCCGTGTTGCTGGTCGAGGAGGGCAACGCGAGTCCCGCCGACGTCGACACCGCGCTGCGCCTAGGCATGAACCACCCGGTCGGCCCCTTCGAATACCTCAACGAGCAGGGCGCCGGCCTGGTGTACCGGGGCGTGTGCCAACTGCTCGACGGGTTCGGCGACGCCCGCTACCGCCCCTGCCAACTGCTACGTCGCCGCGCGGCCGGGCAGCGGCGCCAATGAGTCGGCCACCGAAGTCCGCGAGGACCGTGTCCGTCCCATCGCCGCACGTGCCACGAGAGCCGGTCGGTTTTCCAGCGGCGCAGCCCCGGGCCGCAGCCGTGAGGTTAACCGCCCCCCGCCGCGCGATCCGGGCGAAACCCGCACAGCAAGGGCGGGAGACCTCGCCGGTGGGCGGCCTGCGAAGCGGGAACCAGCGGGAAACCGTGAGGAAGCACCGATCCACCGCGAGTGGAATCTCCCGGCTTTGGCCGAAAGGAGGCCAACGCATGTCCCTTCCCCACCGTGTGGACCTGGCCACGGCAGTGGAGCGCCACACCGCCGACGGCCAGACGGTCTACCTCGGCAACTTCGGGGCCCAACTGTTCTGTGTGGGCCACGAGCTGATCCGGCGCCGCCGCGGGCTGCACGCGGTCGTGCCCTCCGGCGGCATCCTGCTGGACCAGCTCATCGGCGCGGGCACCCTCGCTGCCGCGACCTTCGCCCACTGTTGGAGCCCCGTGGGACCTGCCCCCGCCTGGAACTTCCGCCGTGCCTACCAGCGCGACGGAGTCCACGGCGACACCGTCACCTGGCACGAGATGAGCCTGGGCGCGATCAATGCCGCGCTGACCGCCGCCGCGTGGCGGGTGCCGTTCATGCCGGTGCCCGCCGTCGCGGCGACCAGCTACCTCACCGAGGGGCTGGGGCAGGGGCGCTACGGCAGGGCCACCTCCGACTTCGGTGAGGCCACGGTGGTCGCCGCGCTGCGTCCCGACGTGGCTTTCCTCCACGCCGACGTGGCCGACCCGTGGGGCAACGCCCTGGTGCGCGCGCCCCTCGCCGACAGCGCGGTCGCAGCCCAAGCCGCCGGCGACGTCGTTCTCGTCGTCGAGGAGAGCGTCAGCGCCGCGCGGCTGCGCGAGCTGGGCGGCGGAAACCTGCCCGGCGCCCTCGTCTCGACCGTGGTCGTCGAGCCGGGCGCCGTGCGCCCCGACGGCGCCGCCGGCCGCTACGACCGCGACCTCGCCGCCTACCTGCACTACGCCGAAGCCGCGGCGAGCCCGGAGTCGTTCGCTCGCTGGCTGCACCGGGAGGTTCTTCAGTGACGTCTGCCCGCCCCCAACCAGCCCACCTGCCGGGGGCATTCCGCTGGCCGGCGGCCGTCCCACCCGCGCGGCGCCGAGACCCCCGGTCGACACCCCCTGCCGTGCCGGTCGTGCCGCACTCCTCGCGCCGCGGCGCGAGGGCCGTTCTCGGAGGTGAGCCATGAGCACCGACCCCGCGGTTCTGGGGTTCCTGGCGCACGCCAGCGAGTACTACGCCGACGGCGCCACCGTCTTCACCGGCTTCCACTGGCCCGTGCTCGCCGCCGAACTCGCCGCGCGGCTGCGCGGCGACCGGTTCACCCACTACTTCGAGGCCGGGGTGGCGTGCGGGGGTCAAGCCCGCCAGCTTGCCACCAGCACCACCGACTACGCCGCCTACCACGGCTCCCACGGCTTCTCCGGCGCTATGGCCGACGTGCTCTTCGGCCTCGCGCCCCGGTTCGACCTGGCCGTCCTCGACGCCGGCACTGTCGACATGGCCGGCCGCGTCAACGCCACCGCCGTGGGCGACCTCGCCGCCCCGCGCGTGCGGTTGCCCGGCGGCGGAGGCGCCGCCGACATCGCCGGCGGCGCCCGCGATCTGCTGCTCCTGCACGGCGGTCACGACCCGCGGCGGTTGCAGCGCCGTGTGGACCACGTGACCGCCGCCCCCGGCGAGAACACCCGCGTGCGGCTGCTCACCCGCTGGGGGCTGCTGCGGCTGGGCCGGCGACCGTACCTGCTTGAACGGTTCGACACGCCTGGCCACACCGCCTTCACCGAACAGTTAACCCACCTCGGCGTGGCCCACGAGGAGGCCCCCTGGGCCGCCCCCGTGGCGCCGACGGCCCTGCGCGCCGCCGAGCGGGTACTGATCGACGCGGCCCACCGCGGCTACGCGGTGGCGGCCCGCGCCCTGGCAACCGACAAGGACACCACTCATGACTGACACCCCGCACGAGCTGTCCGTGCTGCGCCACGAGGTCCGCGCCCTGCTCGACCAGTGGCGTGCCCAGGAGTGGTTCGTTCCCCGCTGCGACGCTTGGCTGCGCGGCTACGACCTCGACTTCTCCCGCGCACTGGCCGAGCGCGGTTGGATCGGCATCACCTGGCCCACCCGCCTCGGCGGCGGCGCCCGCTCCAACCTCGCGCGGCTGGTCGTCACTGAGGAACTGCTCATGGCCGGCGCCCCGGTCGCGGCGCACTGGATCTCCGACCGCCAGATCGGACCGGCGATCCTGCGCTATGGCAGCCCGCGCCTCCAGGAGGAGTTCCTGCCCGCGATCACCTCGGCCCAGGTCATGTTCTGTCTGGGGATGAGCGAGCCCGAAGCCGGCTCCGACCTCGCCGCGGTGCGCACCCGCGCCGAGCGCGTCGCCGGCGGCTGGCACGTCACCGGGACCAAGATCTGGACCAGCCAAGCCCACCGGTCGACCCACGCCTACGTGCTGGCGCGCACCGGTGCCGCCGACCCCAAACACGAGAATCTGACCGAGTTCGTCCTCGACCTGTCCGCCCCCGGGGTGACGGTGCGGCCCATCATCGACATGGCCGGCGAACACCACTTCAACGAGATGATCTTCGATGGGGTGTTCGTGCCCGAGCACTGGACCATCGGCGAGCCCGGAAACGGCTGGCACCAGGTCACCGAGCAGTTGGCCTTCGAGCGCGGCGGCCCCGAGCGCCTTCTCAGCACCTTCCCGCTGCTGCACACTCTCATCGACCGCACCGACCCGCAGGACCGGCACGCGCGGCGCACCGTTGGTCGCCTAGCGGCCCGCCTGCTCGTGCTGCGCCGCATGGCCTGGGAGATCGCCGCCGCCATGGACGCCGGCGCCGCCCCCGTGCACAAGGCGGCGATGCTCAAAGGCATGGGCACGACCTTCGAGCGCGAGGTCGTCGAGGCCGCCGGGGAACTGCTCGACACCGAACCCGACCCCACCGGGGCGGGCGCGGCCCGGCTGCTGGCCGACGGTGTCCTCGCCGCGCCGGGCTTCAGCATCCGCGGCGGCACGACAGAGATCCTCGCCACGATCGTGGCGCGAGAGGAGGTCCGTCGATGAGCGACAGCGACCTGCTGCGCGAGATCGCCGCCGACGTGCTCACCGGCGCCACCTCGGAGAACGACCCCACCGTGGTGCCCGACGTGTGGCCGCAGATGTGCGAGCTGGAGTGGCCCCTCATCGGTGTCGCCGAGGAGGACGGCGGCGCCGGCGGCACGCTGAACGACCTGCTGGTGCTAGTGGCCGCCACCGGAGAGCACACCGTGTCCGCGCCGCTGGCCGAGACCGCCCTGGCCCACCGGCTCCTGCCGCCCACCGGCGCCGCCCCCGAAACCGAACCGGAGGCGATCGCGACCGTGGCCCTGCCCAGCCCCGGCCGCCCCTGCCACTATCGGGAAACCCCTGAAGGGCTGCTGCTGGACGGGCACGTGGAACGGGTGCCCTGGGCCAGGCACGCCGACCGCGTGCTCGTGGTGCTCGACCGCCACGTCGCCGTGGTGACCACTCGGGCGGCGGGCTGGCAGGTGGCGACGGGCGAGAACCTCGCCGGCGAGCCCCGCGACACCGTCACGTTCACCCGCTGCACAGTGCCGTGGGCCGACGTGGTCGAGTCCCCGCTCGCCCCCGACGCCGTGCGGCGCCACGCCACGGTGCTGCGCTCGGCCCAACTCCTCGGCGCGCTGCGCGCCGCCGTGCGGATGACGACCGAACACGCCGGCGTACGCGAACAGTTCGGCCGCCCGCTGCGCGCCTTCCAAGCCGTGTCAGCCATGATCACCGAGGCCGCCGGCCGGCTCGCCGGGGCCGAGAGCGCCGTGTGGGCCGCCGCCAACCGGCTCGACCACCCCGACGCCGAGGTTGACGTGGCCGCCGCCCGCGTCTGGACCGGTGAGGCCGCCGGAGAGGTCGCCCGCCTCGCCCACCAGGTGCACGGCGCCATGGGGATCACCCGGGAGCACTCCCTGCACCACGCCACCCGGCGACTGTGGTCATGGCGCGCCGAATGGGGGACGGCCCACGAGTGCGGCGACCGGCTCGGCGCTACGGTGCTGCACGGCGGAGCCGACGAACTCCGGCGCCTCCTCACCGCCTCCGAACCGGGAAGGAACGACCTGTGACCAGCAACACCGGCAGCAGCCACACCCCCGACGGCGCCGTCACCACCGAATGGGCCACGCTGCGATTGCAGCGCCACCCCGACGGCGTGCGCGTGCTCACCCTCGCCAACGAGCGCAAACGCAACGCGATCAGCCTACAGATGCGCGACGACCTCGCCGCGTGCGTCGCCGACGTCAAGACCGACCCCGACGCGCGGGCCCTGGTGGTGACCGGCGCGGGGATCGCGTTCTGCGCCGGCGCCGACCTGCCCGAGGTCTTCGGCGGGCCGCAGCGCTCCGTCGCCCAGACCCGCGACCACCTCAAGCGGATCTACGACTCCTTCCTCGCGGTGAAGGACCTGGCGATCCCCACGCTGGCGGCGGTCAACGGCCACGCTGTCGGCGCGGGCGTCAACCTCGCGCTCGCCTGCGACATGCGGCTGGCCGGGCCGGACGCCACATTCGGCGTCACCTTCACCCGTATCGGGCTGCCCCCCGGCGGTGGCTGCACCTACTTCCTCGTGCGCGAGCTGGGCACCCAGCAGGCCATGCGGCTGCTGCTGAAAGGCGAGACCCTCGACGCCGAGCAGGCCCTGTCCTACGGCCTCACCTTGGGAACCTATGACGACCCGCTGGCCGAGGCGCTGGAGTTCGCCCACGGTATCGCCGCCCTCGACCCGCACCTGGTGCGCGACATCAAGGCCGGCGTCGCCCTGGCACAAGAGGGGCTGGAGCCGGTGCTGGCCCACGAGGCGTGGGCGCAGGCCGCCACGGCCGCCGACCCCGAGGTCCGCGACAAGCTCACCCGGCCCCGGCGCTGACCAGAACGGGAAAGCGGCGACGGCTCGGCCGTGCGCCACGGCGACGCCGGGACGGTGCTCTCGGTTGAGATTTAAGAGAGGTGATGGTCGGTGGACAACGGGTGCGCGGTGGAGGTGGCCACCTCGATCCGGTACGCGGAGGGGAGGTTCGTCGACATCCACTCCGCGCTCCCACCCCGGTCCGGTCACCTCCCATCGGCCGGGGCGATCGAGCTGACCTTCGGTGAGACGCCCGTCTTGACCCGGGACATGTGGGACGACATCACCCTGCTGTGGATCAACCTGGTCGGTGCCCTCACCGACCTGGTACACCACGGCAGGGGAGCGGCGCGCTTCCCCGACCAGCCCATGGTGTGCGTGCTGCGGCGCAGGGGCAACGGCTGGGTCCGGGTGTCGGTCGAGGACGGCGGCCCGGAGCCGCTGACGGCGTCATCGGCGTTGGAGAGCGACCTGCTCGCCTGCCTGCGCCGGGAGGGGCCGGCGATCCTGCGTCGGCTCGGCGCCCTGGACCCCGACGGTGAGGGATGGGCGGACGAGGCCATCGCGGAGTTGGAGTCGCTGCCGCCCACTGGCCGGTGCTGACCTGCCCCGCAGGGCGGGAGCGCGCACCGGCCGAGGAGCCCGTCCCCCGCGGCCGGGCGAAGGGAGCCTCGACGGGGGCGTGTCATGCGGACGGTGGGGTGAGGGCGCCGTGCGGGGGTTCTCGCCGCTCGTCCCTCGATCGCTCCGCGATCTCGGCAGCCAGGGGGTGGGCTGTGGTTGGGGAGGCGCCTTGACCCGCCAGCCCCCCGGCGGTGTCGCCACCTCCCACGGCCCCTGAACTATAGGACCGCCCCTCCACCCCGGCGGCTACCTGTACGGGCTCGCACCACTGCCGGTTGTCCGTCGCTTCATGGACAGCGGCGTTGTCCTGTTGGGGTTGCGCTCATCGGCCGGCGCCGCCCTAGCCCCGCGGTCCCTGCGAGCCGCCGGGATCGCGAAGCGATCGGGGAGGGAGCGAACGAGGAACACCCTTGACCACCGCGTCTGCTTCCAGGCCCTGCCCGCGCGCAGGGAACCGCGAGCGGCTTATAGCGGTGGGGCACTCCCGCGTGCGGGAGTGCCCCACCGCTTGCTCCGCCACGGGCGTCGACGCCGTGGCGCTACCTGATCTGCGGCTCCGGCGACGCTGCCCCGCCGTGTGCCGGCGTCTCCTCATCGGGGGGCGATGCGCACGCCGCGCAGGAGTTGGGCGTTGAGAGCGACGACGATGGTGGACAGGCTCATCACGATCGCGCCGACCGCGGGCGGGAGCACGAACCCGACCGGCGCCAAAACGCCGGCGGCCAGCGGGACGGCGACGACGTTGTAGCCGGCCGCCCACCCCAGGTTCTGCCACATCTTGCGGTAGCCGGCCGTGGACAGCGTGCGTACCGCCACCACGCCCCGGGGGTCGTCGGAGGCGAGGACCACTCCGGCCGACTCGATCGCGACGTCGGTTCCCGCGCCGATGGCGATGCCGACGTCGGCGCGCGCCAGAGCGGGGGCGTCGTTGACCCCGTCACCGACCATGGCGACCCGGCCGCCGCGCGACTGTAGGTCCCGCACGACCCGTTCCTTGGCCTCGGGCAGCACCTCGGCGAAGACCTCGTCGATACCCAGTTGGGTCGCCACCGCGTTGGCGACACTGCGGGCGTCCCCGGTGACCATGGCCACCCGCGTCCCCGCATCGTGCAGGGACCGCACCGCCTCGTAGGATTCCGGACGGATCTCGTCGGCCAGCCCCACGGCGCCGATGACCTGCTCGTCGGCTAGCACGTGCAGCACCGTCACTCCGCGCTGCCGCCACTGGCGGGTACGTTCGGCCAGCGATCCCGGCTCGCTCACGCCCAGTTCGGCCAGCAGCGCCGGCCCGCCCACGTGGACCGTCGTACCGCCCACCTCGGCGCGCACGCCGCGCCCGGTCAGCGAGGTGAACCCCGACGCCTGCCCCAACTCGCCGCGTTCCCGGGCGGCGTTGACGATAGCTCGGGCCAGGGGGTGCTCAGAATCCGACTCGGCCGCGCCGGCCAGCGCGAGAACCCGAGCCTCCTCGTGGCCGTCGGCTGCGGCGACGTCGGTCACCGCTGGAGTGCCCCGGGTCAGGGTGCCGGTCTTGTCGAAAAGCACGGTGTCGACGCTCCGCGTACGCTCCAGGGCGAGACGGTCCTTGACCAGAATGCCCGACTTGGCGGCCAGCGCTGTGGAGATCGCGATGACCAGCGGAATCGCCAGGCCCAGCGCGTGCGGGCAGGCAATCACCAGCACGGTCACCGTGCGCTCCACCGCGCCACCCACGCCGTCGACCACCGCCCAGAGCGCGAACGTCACACCCCCGACGACAAGCGCGAGCCAGAACAGCAGTGCCGCCGCCCGGTCGGCCAGGCTCTGGGCCCGCGATCGGGAGCTTTGCGCTTCCTCGACGAGCCGTCGGATACCGGCGAGCGTGGTGTCCTCGCCCACCGCCTCGACCCGGATACGGATCGCGGAGTCGCTGGCCACCGTCCCTGCGGTCACCCGGTCGCCCTCGCCTCGGCCGACGGTTCGCGACTCGCCGGTGATCATCGACTCGTCCATCGCGGCCCGTCCGGAGACGACGGTGGCATCGGCCGGCACCCGGCCACCGGAACGCACCAACACCGTGTCGCCGACGTTGAGCTCCGCGATGCTCACCTCGTGAACCTCGCCGTCGTCGGTGAGGCGTTCGGCGGTGTCGGGCAGCAGTTCGGCCAGCGCCTCCAGCGCGCCCGACGCCTGCCCGAGTGCGCGCATCTCCAGCCAATGCCCCAGCAGCATGATGACCACCAGCAGGACCAGCTCCCACCAGAAGTCCAGCGTCATGGACCCCACGCCCAGCGTGCTCGCCAGGCTGGCGGCGAAGGCCACCGAGATGGCCAGCGTCACCAGGGTCATCATTCCGGGACTCCGCGAGCGCAGCTCGCCGGCCGCTCCGGTGAGGAAAGGCCAGCCGCCGTAGCCGAAGACCACCGTGCCCAGGACCGGGGGTATCCAGGCCAGCCACGTCGGTACGGCGTAGCCGAACCATCCCGAGATCATGGGGCTGGTCAGCACCACGGGGAGGGCCAGTACCAGGCTCAACCAGAACCGGGAGCGGAACGCCGCGGCGTGGTCGCCATGCCCGCCGTGGTGGTTGTGCCCTGCGTGCCCGGCGTGGTGGTTGGGTCCGCCGTTCTCGTGGTGGGCGTGCCCCGCCGCTCGTTGCCCGTGCCGATCCTGGCGCGGCGCTTCGGCGGGGTGGTCGGTGTCAGTATCCACAGCGACCTCCTTCGCGTTTCGACGCCCCCAAATATACCCCCTGGGGGTATGTATATGGAAGACTTCCGCGGTTCACGACCGGAGACGAAAGGCCGCGGTGTTGTGTCGCTACTCGCTGGAGCGGTCGACACTCCCGCGAACGGCTCGGTAGTGGATTCCCACTACCAGTGCTGTCACGACCAGCCCCAGAGCGGCGTTGACGAAGAGACCGAGCGCGGCGGACCCCTCCCCTGAGACGCGCAGCACGTCGGCATGCAGTTGCTGGTTGAGGCTCAACAGCGCCACGAAAATTCCCCCGAGCATCCCCAGGGCCGACCACGAACGCACGAAGACGTTGAGCCAACGCCCGGTCACCAGCCCTACGGCGAACCGCACGAGCGTGGCCACGGCGCCCAGCACCAGCGGTATCCCGATCGGGTTGTAGCGCCACGAGGCCGCCAGGTCGCCGCGCATCGCGGCCCACACCGACCGGGTGCCACCGCACGTGGGGCTCATGATCCCCAGGTGGTGCGCCGGACCGTGGAGGTCCACCGGCGGTAGCCCGAAGACGGCCATGAGCCCGCCGGCCACCAGCCCACCCACGGCGAGCACCGTCAGCCAGCGGTGTCCGTCCTTCGCGCTCACCCGTACCCCGATCGGCGCTTTCGGGAGGGTTATCTCCTTGTCTGGCCTCACCGTGCCTGCCTCGTTCCCGATAGCGTTACGTGGTTTCGCTGGACAGCCAAGACCCGCCGGAAGGCGTCCCGGCCCTGTATTCCGGCCCACGGCGAGGACGTGCCCGCGGGGGACACGCCGCTCACGGGTTTCATCATCACGATCCTCTTGGGGCGGGGGCGTGCCCCCGCGGGCACGCCCCCGTGGCGATCACCAGCCCTGGAAGGTGGTCCCTTCGTCGGTGGAGCGACGCACCTGATGGTCGGCCACCACGATGAGCTGCTCCGCATCGGCGTGCAGGGCGTGGGGCTGTCCGTCGAGAGAGCCGGTGGAGGTCCACGTCGTGCCGGCGTCGTCGCTACGGTGGATCTTTCCCTCCACCGTCACCCCGTACACCGAGTCCGTTCCCGCAACCCAGTCGACCAGCGCCAAGAGTGGCGCGTCCTCGACCGGTGCGAACTCGCCGCCACCGTCGGTGGAACGCATCGGCCCCCGCTCAGTGGTGGCCACGATGGTTCGCCCGTCGTCCGACAGCGCCAGGGACACCGGTTGTAGCCCGCCGGCGAGCGTCTCCCACGCGGTACCGTCGTCACTGGCCCGCAGGCGGCCGTCGAACCCCACGATGCGCTCCTCGGAGGCTGCCAAGGAGTGGAAATCCGAGGCTCCCGCCAGCGACAGCGCCTGCCAACTCTCGCCGCCGTCGCGGGACTCGATCAGCCCCACGGGGTTGGGCATGTCGGTCCCAGGACCGGGGTGTCCGCTGGCCACGAGCCGCCCGGGGCCGGCGACGGCGAAGCCCATAAGGTCGATGGTCGGTCCCACCTGCTCGGGCGCCGCCTTCTTGTCTCCGCCCGGAGGGGGCACGACGAACAGTCCCGCGTGGGTGGCGACGAGCACCTCGCCCGTGTCGGGCTCGACCGCCACCCCGTGTACGTGTGCCGCCTCCTCGGGCAGCGTGACGCCTTGAGTCGACTCCGTGGCACTGGTGGGAGCCGATTCGGAAGTCCCCGAGGAGCCCGGAGGCTGAGTCTCCTCCTCACCGGCCGGCGTCGCACCGCACGCCACGGACAGCGCCACAACGCCTGCCGCGCCCACCGTCCGTAGCGGCCCTGCCCACCTGCTTCGCCGTCTGTCGCGGTCGCTTACAGCCCCTCCGCCGCGGGCGGAGAACAGCCTGTTCGCGAGCGTGCCCGCAGGTGCCGAAAACGCGTTGTCGTGTTCCCTCATGGGTGGATCGATCCCTCTCAACGGCGCTGCCGGCTCGCGGCGCGCCGCGGTCGTCATCACTGGGTGAACAAACCGTGAGCGGACGTGAGGAAGCGCCGTCCCCGCGCCCGAAGGGCATCTAGATCCGCAACACCTGGAGCTTCGCCAGACACGGTGGAGCCGGCGGGGCGACATGGCACGCCGCTCGCCATAGCCAGGGCGGCGGTCGCACCGGCCCACCCGGCCGGGGAACCAGCGCCGGGGGAGCCACCCCCAGCAGCACAAACGCCATTCCGGCCAGCGCCAGACACACCGATGTGGGATCGAGCGACAACAGTTCGAGCGTGGCCTCCGAGGAAACGGGGTCGGTGTGCGTGACCACAGAGGCGGCAACGGTTTCCTGCCGATCGGTTTCCTGGAGGTGGCCCAGCGTGTGCATGGCGCCGATCCCCAGCGCGAGCGCCACCAGCAGCACGAGCCGCACCCCCACCATGGCTGGTGCGGTGGCGTGCTCCGCCGCTTCAGTGCTCACGGGTGCATACTAGCTCGCCACAAGCCGCTGCCGAGGCCGGGGCACCACCTCCGCGACCGTCCAGGACGGCCCACCGCGATGGGTACCCCCTGGCGGTATCCGTGCCACGACGGGCGCCCTGCGGCGAGCCGCAGAAGCAGCCGGCGCCCAGCCGGGGAGCCTCCCTGGTCCACGCCCGTGGCGGGCGTACCCGCCACGGGCGTCACCCCGGTCTGTCGACCTCAGTGCTCGTGATCGTGTCCGTCGTGAGAATCGCCCGCCCCGGCGTCATCAGAGCCCGCCGGCTCCGACGACTGCGCCGACGCAGTCGGTGAGGGGGAGGCGGTCCCGCCGGGGGCGGAGGTGGCCGGCTGCTCGGCCTCCTCCTGGTGGTGGCCCGGTTCGACCTCTTCGCCATGGTGGCCGCTCTCGTCCTCTGAGGCCCCGTGCCCGTGCTCGTCGGCGGCCCCCACGGCCGCCGCCGTGGCGAACGCCACCGCCACCGCCGCTACGGCCACAGCACTGATCACGCCGCCGCCCACTGCCGTGCTTCGGGACCGACCAACCGTCGCCAAAAGTGCGCCGGCCACCACCACGGCTTCCAGAACGACCGTGATCAGGTCGGTCAACCCGACGGCCTCGGGCGTACCCGCATGGGCTCCGAAGGGCAAGCCGTAGAGCCGGCTGACCCCCCACAACCCGATGGAGCCCAGGTTCACCAGCGTGCCGAGCCACAGCAGCGCGGTACTGCCGCGCCATGCGGCGACAACGGCCCACAGCACCTGGAAGGCACCGATGACGATGAAGAACACGCCTGAAAGCCACCACCCGCTCCAGTGGCTCGGCGCCATGACCAGGTGGATCTGGCCGGCCCCGGCAGAGGCGGCCACACTGACGAAACGAGCGACATCACTGCCGCTCCATGAGGTGGAGCGACGACTACGACTCATGAAACAACTCCCGAATGCGGTCGAATGCCTGACGGCGGCATCGCCGCACCGCGGCCCGTGCCCGCCGCGAACGCGGGCATGACCCGGCGGCTCCTGGCACAGAGCAGGAGCCGCGCACACGGCAGCCGTGCCAGCCTGTCCCGAGGTGGGAAACAGCGACGGCGCCGTACGGGTGAGGCAAGAATGGCGCGCAGTGCGCGATGCCGGAGAAACCCGTGCCTCGCGGGCGCCGGTCGGCGCCGGTTCCACGCAAGGCGGTGGGCATCTAGACCCGCAGTACTGAGAGTTCGGTGAGTAATCGGCGGCCCGCCCGGCAGCGCCCCGCCGGCCGCGTCCATGGCGAGGGCAGCACCAGCCCCATGACCGGACTGGTCGCCGACGGCCACAAGGCCCCCAGCGGGAACGCCCAGAACAAGAAGATGAGCAGCACGAACGCGCTGGCCGCCCCACTCATGCACTCCACGTGCCGATGGCCTTCGGAACCGCTCCACTCCGAAGCCACGCCCGCGTTCACCGCCTCTGCCGCCGCGGCATGGTGGGGCAGAGGCGCGGCCTCACCATGCCCTGCCGCACTCGCCGTCGCGGTGCCATGGTGGGGGGTGGTGCTGTGCGGCGCGTGGGTCAGCGCGCCCCCGACGCCGTGCACCAGCATGGCCGAGAACAGTGCGCAGAACAGCGCCAGCGGCCATAGTGCGACCGCGGCTCGGCTGGAATGGGCACGCAACGGCAGGGCGACTTCCTCGTGGGGGGTTAGGCCAAAGCAGCGCACCTGGCGCTCGGTGCGAAGGAGAAGACTTGAGGAACTCTACCGACTGTTCTCGCGCCTGGCCATGCCCTTCCTCCGGCCGTCAAGGCACAGCCCCATACCGCGGAAGGGGCAACTGGCCACGGCGGCGCGAGCGCTGCCGGCCGGGCACCCGTGGCGCTACCGGCGCCGGGCTTCCCGGCGCTGCTGTGGCGAGGCGGTGCAGCCGCACTCCCCAACGGTGTGGGAAGAACCGCAGGAGCAAGAGACCCAGCGGCGGCCCCGCCCGAGCCACCAGGTGCCCGCGGCCAGCGCCGCCAGTCCTACGGCCAGCGCCGGCAGCCAGCCCACCAGCCAGGCGGCCCCGCTGCCGAGCACGCCGGCGGCGATCAGCACCGGCAACAGGCAGCAGGCGACACACGCGATCCCGGCCAGCCCGGCCAGCCCGGTCGTGAGCGGTCGGGGGCCGCCGCGTTCGGGGTCAGTCACGGTGGTCTCCCTCGGCGAGGTCGGCGAACGGCAACGGACAACAGGGGCTCTGCATGCACGCACTCAGGTCGTCGCAGCCCGCGTCCAGGGCGCTCATCAGCGTCGCGCGGATAGTGGTGAGGTCGGCGATCTTCTCCTCGACCTCGGCCAGCTTGGCCGCCGCCCGCCGCCGCAGTGCGGGCTCGTGGCGGTCGTGCCGGTGCCTGCCCGCCTCCAGCAGGTCGGCGACCTCGTCGAGGGTGAAGCCGAGCCGTTGGGCGGCCTTGATCACCCGCAGCACGGTCACCGTCTCCGGAGCGTACAGCCGATGCCCGCCGTTGCTGCGCACCGGCTTGGCCAGCAGCCCCCGCCGCTCGTAGTAGCGCAGCGTCTGCAAGTTCACCCCGGCCGCACGCGCGACCTGACCGCTGCGCAGCTTCGTCTCGCTCACCGTGTCACCCCTTCGCGAGCGCACTCGCCGCACGCCCCGCCAGCTCGTCCAGAATCGGTGTATGCCTCGCGGGCACCGTGACGTCCAGGTGCAGACCGTCGTCGTGGGAAGCGAAGCTGAATACGAAGAACGAGCAGCACTCCCGCTCCCGGCCGGCCAACTCCCGGGCGGTGTCCCTGTAGGCGTTTGCCAGCACCAGGTGCAGCCGGGTCGGCTCCGGCCGCGTCACCGTGCGCAGCGCCGCGGCGAACAGCGCCTCGAACTCGGTCTCGCGCGCCGGACGCTCCGCCAATGGCAGCGTGCACTCCTCAGGTACCCACTCCACGATCGGGCCTGTCGCTGTCGCAGGCGTGGCCTCCTCGGGGGGCGCGCAGGTGCACGAGCCCGCGCTCACACACTCCGGGCCGCACGCCGCGCCGTCGCCATGTGCTGCTGTCGTGCCACCGGGCGGCGCCGCGTGTCCGGCGGGGCCACAGCCGCACCCGCCGGCGGAGCCGTCGCTACCGTGACGGTTCATGCTCGCAGGATCGTCGTCTCTCATCACTTGGCCCTCTCTCATCGCCCAACGCCGGGCCGCTCTCGCTTGTTTCGCCGGTCCAGCAGCAGGCCCAGGACAACGCCGTAGACCAGGTGCAGCACCAGCGTTGCCACGGCGACTCTCGGCGTGATGGCGGTACCGAAGAGCCCCCAGCCCAGGTAAGGCAGCCACGCCAGCCCCATCAGCGCCCACAGCACCACGCCGCCGGCGAGTCCGTGCCACACGGTGACCCGCCGCGCCAACGCGGCCAGCAGCACAGCCGCCGTTGCCCCGTAGCCCAGGTGGGCGACGGCGGCCAACGCGACCAGACCCGGCTGGGGCAGCGCCCCCACGGTGTGGGAGACCAGCGCCGCCGGGATCGGCTTGGGCATCGGTGAGAGTCCGGTCGCCGTCGCGGCCAGCATCACCACGCTCATCGCCACCGTGGCCACCGCACCCCAGCCGGCCGCTGTCGCCAGCCGCTTCGCATCCGGCCTCGTTCCCGATGGGGCTCCCGTCGTGTCGCGTGCGGTCGTCATCCTCGCCAACCTTCCGCTGTCGTCGTGGACGCCCGTGAGCAGCCGGGCTGTCATCTCACGTCGACGGTAAGCCTGTACCCAGGTACAGGATGCAACCCCGTAGTGCCCGCCGTATTCGAGAAGCCTCGCCTTCGGCCACCTCCCCGGCGGGTGCGTGTCGACCGGGCGCGCGACGCGCCAGCCGCCGCGAACGTTTCAGCCAAGGGGCGACGGTGACCGCGGTCTACGACACTGGTCGCCACGACCGCGGCCCTCGAGGGAGCAAGTCGCCCCCGGCGGTGGCCGTGGCGGGCCGGCCGCCAGGGGCGAGCCCCACCCCAATCCACGGCCGGCCCTCCCCAGGGCGGGGCGGCCAGCCGGCCCCTCAGGGCGGGTGGCGCCGCCCCCCATCACCGCAGAGTGCGGTGGTTCCCCACGGGCGGCGCCGATCAAGGGCGCCTGCGGTGTCTCAGGCGCCGGCCGGGAACGCATCGACGCCAGTCAGGTCCGCTGAGAGGGCCCACAGCCGCGCGGCCTGCTCGGGGTCGACGGCATGGTCGCGAACACCGACGAACGCGGCGCCGTCCGCCGGAGCGGGGGCGGCGACGTCGCAGTCCTCGCAGTAGAGTCCGCCCATACCGGCCAGGTGGGGGGAGGTGGCGGCCCACACCTGTGTCGCCGCCCCCTGCTCCGGGGTCTTGAAGCTCGGGTCGGCCAGATTGCCGGCCTCGTCGACCCAGCCGGCGGCGACCATCTCCTCCCGTGTGAGGTGGCGCTGCAACGGGGTGAGGATGCTGCCCGGGTGCACCGAGAACGCCCGCACGCCCGCGTCACGGCCGAGCCGATCGAGGTGGACGGCCAGCAGCGCGTTGGCGGTCTTCGCCTGCCCGTAGGCCAGCCACTTGTCGTAGCCCCGCTCGAAGTGCACGTCGTCCCAGCGGATGCCCGACAGGTGGTGCCCGGCCGACGACACCGCGACCACGCGGGCTCCGCCGGGCTCCAACGCCGGCCACAGCAGGTTGACAAGCGCGTAGTGGCCAAGGTGGTTGGTCGCGAATTGCGACTCCCAGCCGGGGCCGACCAGCCGCTGCGGGCAGGCCATGACACCGGCGTTGTTGATCAGAATGTCCACGCTGTGGCCGGTGTCCAGGAACCGCCGCGCGAACCCACGAACGCTCGCGAGGTCGGAGAGGTCGAGTTCGTCGACCTCGACACCGGCGATGCCCGCCAGGGCCGCCGCGGCGGTTCGGGGGGTTCGGGCGCCGACGACGACGTGGGCGCCAGCCTCGGCGAGGGCGCGCGTCGTCTCCAGTCCGATCCCGGAGTGGCCGCCGGTGACGACCGCGCGCTTTCCGGACAGCTCGATTCCGTGCAAAACGTCTCGTGCGGTGCTGCGGGCGTCGAAGCCCGAGCCGATCATGTGCTGAACCGTTGTCACGAACAGAAACGCTAGGACCTGGAGCGCGCTCCAGGTCAAGGCGCGAGCCGTGTTCCCGCATCCGGCCTGTCCCGCTGGGGGTTCGCCGTCGGCCGGCTCCTGCAACGCATGGACTGGCGCGAGCGTCCCAGGGGACAGGTGACGGTGCCGGTATGGGGCGGGAGAGCCGATTCCCGCTCGCCCCTTGCTCGTGCTCTGGGGCGCCGTCCGCCCACGTCCTTATTCCACGCCCGATGGTTGTCTGGAGACACCCCATGCGGCTACGTGTCGCTGCCCTCGCCGGAGCCGCTCTCGCCTTACCGGCGGTGAGTGGGTGCCCCCCCCCGTGGCAGGCCGGCCAGGACCCGCCGACGCTGACAGCCCGGAAGGTGGCCGAAGAGTTCGCGGCTGCGGGGCTGCCCCTGTCCAACGCGCGCGACACCTCGGAGGGCTGCACGCCGGTCGAGGGCTGCATCTCGCGGGTCACCGCCGACGAGATCACCATCCACGGTTACCGCCTCATCGACGAGCCAGGGTCATACGCGGCGGCCAACTTCGAGGACTACTCTCACAAGGCCGAGATCGTCCTGGTCTACGACACCGCGGCCACGTCCGAAGAGCTGCGCTCCGCCTATGAGGAGGCGCTGGAACAGGCCTATGTCGACGAGCTTTGGCCCCGCGCCCGCGATCGAGGCTCGACAGCCCCGCCCGTTTCAGGGGCCGCCGGGAGGTGGCGCGCCCTACCGGCCATCCTGCTCCTCGTCTTCCAACAGCCACGCCAGCGCCCGGCCACGTTCGGGCCAGTCAAAGTAGCGCATCCGCAGCGGTGCCAAGGGCCATACCGGTTTGATGAGGAACCACAGGCGGTACATGAGCCGCGCCCATCCCGAGTCGCCGACCACGGCGTAGCTGCTGATGGTGATCTCCGGGCCGTAACTCAGGTCGGCGAAGGTGCCGTACCGGACGTGGGAACGGAAGATCGGGCCGGTCCAGCCGGGGATCTCCTCGTAGACGCGCACCGCCCCGTGCCGCTCGGTCTCCTCGGCGAGCCAGGCATAGAGGCGCTCGTAGTCCTGCCCGATGGCCGCGCCGCCGGCGCGCACCGCCACCAGGTTCCCGCCCGTGGACGCCAGCACCTCGAACCCGGCGAACTCAGCCGACGAAGCACCCATGGCGCGCTCTCCTCACTCTCGCCGCTCCCTTGCCTGCCTACCCCACGGCGCCTCAGTACGCATCCCTGCGTCGAGCCCCACAGCCCTGGCCGCCGGGGCGCTGCTGGCCGGCTCGTTCGGACAGGCCAGCTACCACCTGTTGACCGCTGAGCGGCAGCCGCACGCGGCACCGATGCCGGTGGTGGTGTTCGTCACTGTGTTGCCGGTTGCCGTGTTGGGGCTCTCCTCGGTGCTGCACCTGGCCAAGCGGCACAGCACTGTGCCGGATACCGGCAGCCTGCCGGAGACCGTGCCGGAACCGCTGCCGGAGGACGACCCCACACCGCCGGTGCCGGAGGGCACCCCGTGGGACCGGATACCCGCGTGGACAGCTGAGGACGACGCCTATATGGAGCACCTCGGCATGATCCGGCACGACTCCGGCGCACCTTCTGCCGCCAGCGGCACGCCCGGCACAGCCCCGGCATCCCCACGTGCCGCCGTCGACACCCGGCCCCGTGCCGACGTGATCCCGATGCCCGAGGACGATCCGCGGCGTGCCGCCCGCGACCTGATCCACGCCGCCCACATGGAAGGGCGGCAGATCACCGGCAGCGAGGTCGCCGCTGCCTGCGGCATGTCCGAACGGTGGGGCCGCAACCAGCTCGCCGCCTACCGCGCCACCACCGGCCAGACGGCCGACGCCCAGTAACCCCGCGCCGGGCGGCGTAATGGCCGCCCGGCCACCCACACGCCAGAACGGAGAACACCGTGGACCTCAACGCCCCCCTCGACGACGCCCGCATGTGCGCGCCCTGCGTGCGAGGCGCATGCGAAGAATGCCACGCGGTCGACCATCCGGACATGCCCGGGCTGTACGCCTGCCCCCACATGACCGGCGGCGCCTGCCCAAGGCCGACCGGACCCGCCGAGATCGGCCACGACTACGGCATCCCCACGCTCTCCCACGACAAGTAGACCCCCGCGCTGGGCGGCACACCCGCGTGCCGCCCAGCGGCAGCTGAACAGCACAGACAGGAGAACAACCATGCTCGAATACCACGCCGTGATGGTGCTGCGGCTGCCCTCCGGCGCCTACTACACCTACGACCAGGTCGCGGCCGTGTCCCCCGGCGTCACGCGCGCCCAGGTCTACACCAACGTCCTCGACGCCGCCCGCCGCGCGGCCCGCATCAACCCCCAGCTGGTCGACAAGACCGTGCCGGTGTGGTGGTCGCTGGAACCCAACCAGCTCTAAACCGCACCGGTGCGGCCCGCCCCATGGCTACCAACCGGGCGGGCCGCTCTCCCACGGATAGGAGTAGCCCCAGCATGACCGATCAGGCACACGAACGCGACCCCGCCCCACGGCCGGCCCCGGACAGCTCCGCCCCGGGGGAGGTGATCCCCTTCCCCGGCGCCGCCCTCGACCCCACCCCGACCGGTGGGGCGGTCGAGGCGACCGCCGACACTGCACGGTTGGTGGCCGACCGCGTAACGGCACTGTGGTTCCACCTGCGTGCCGCCGGAGGATGGCGTGCCGCCACCATTGCCGCCCACGGTGCCGCCTGCGTGCCGGTGGGCACCGGTCGCCTGGTCGCCACCGCACGGCTAGACGCGCTCCTAGCCGCCTTCTAGACGCCCGGGCGCCCCTAGCCGCTAGGGGCGCCCCGACCAGGGACCTAGCGGCCCTAGGCCACCTAGAAGGGGTGTCTGAACGGGGGGAGATTCGCCATGGAACCAGGTACGAAAACGGCCCCGCCCTCTAGCCTGAAGGTGCGACCCGATCAGGAAGGGCAGAGCCATGTCCGACGATAGCTCACCCGGCGAACGCCTCCGAGGAATCCGGCGCCGTCGAGGATTGACACAAGAGAAGCTCGCCGAACTCTCCGGCCTCAGCGCAGGCGTGGTCAAGAAGATCGAACGCGGTGGCACCGCGCGGCTGGAGACCTATCACGCCCTGGCGCGCGCGTTGCAGGTGTCCACGTCGGCGCTGTTCGAATCCCCCGCTCCCCAACAGAACACCCACGCCGATGACGACAAGATCGCCCTGCTCTCCCTGCGGCGGGCGATCTCGCCCCCGGTCACCCTCACCGGCCGACTCGGTTTAGACAACGTCGACGAGGAACCCGACCTAGAGAACCTGCGCGCGTCCGCACGCGCGGCGGCCCTCTCCTACCACCGCGACCACTATCCGGCCATGGCAGAGCTGCTGCCGGAGCTGGTGCGCTCCACCCACGCCGCCGTCGACCACTTCACCACCGGCGAGCAACACCGCCAAGCACGCGCCGTGCGCTCCGAGGTGTTGCAGATGGCCGGACGCTACCTCACCCAGGTCCGCGCCTACGATCTCGCGCACTTGGCGCTACGCGACGCCGTCAGCGACGCGGTGAGCATCGGCGACCAGCTCAACGCCGCCTCGGCCATCATCGGCCAAGCCTGGGTCCTGCTGCGTCAAGGACGTCTCGACGAGGCCGAACACCTCGCTGGCGACACCGCCGACGAGGTGGAGCCGCGCATCTCGCGCGCCTCCCGGGAGGAACTGGCTGCGTGGGGGTGGCTGCTGCTGCGCGCCTCCGCTTCGGCCGCCCGCAACAACCGGCCCGACCAAGCACGCGAACTCGTCCGGCTAGCCGGCACCGCTGGCTCTGCCCTCGGCACGGAGGTCGTTGATCACCTGCGCGGGTGGGGCACCTTCGGCCCGCTCACCGTGACGTTGAAGGCCATCGAGAACGAGATGGTCGCGGACCGGCCCGACCGCGTGCTGGCCATGTCCGAGCGGCTTCCTGACGGTGTGGGGCGGGCGACCTCGGACAACTGGAACCGCCACTGTCTCGACATCGCCCGCGCGCACGCGATGCGTCGCCATGGCGACGAGGCAACCCGCGTCCTCGTCGCGCTGCGCGCACGGTCGCCGCAGTGGCTCAAGCACCAACGGTTGGCCGCTGACGCGCTGCGCGACGTCCTGGCCACTCGGAAGCGAACTTTGACCAAGGACCAACGGGAACTCGCCGCCTTCCTCGCCGTCGAGGGATGAACCTTCGTATCCCCTCGCGCGAGAGCCATGGGAAACAGACACGCACCGTGTCTGTCCCCCACTGTGTCTGGGTCATAGCTTCGCGTCATGGCTACCGCGACCTCCGAGGAGACTGAACGCCTGAACCGCCTCACCGACACCTACCGGGGCCGGTGGCGTATCTGGCGTACCCGTGACCGTGCGGGCAACCCGGCCGGCTACGTCGCCACCAACCGGGGCGGCAACGGCTACGCGCCCACCATCCACGCCGCCACCCTCGACGAGCTGGAAGCGGCCTTAGCGGCACCACCACGGGCGATCGGCTACCCCTCCCTGGCCACACTCCAACGGGCGTTGGAGCGGCTATGAGCGAGGAAACCACCATCACGCTGTATGGCGGCCCGCTCGACGGCGCCCAAGTTGCGGTCGAGGCCCACTTCTCCCAACTGCTGCCACCGGGCGCCACCGGCATCGTGTTCGCAACCGAGACCACGTCTGGCTGTTACCGGCCGATCGTGGGCCGCTGGACCTACATCGGCCCGCCCCGCCCCGAAATCGACGAGGTCGAGTAGCGGTCCGTGAGACCGGGTCGCCCGTTGCTGTCCGACCCTCCCCCGGAGTCTGGGGCGGGCGACCCTCTATGCGGCGGGCTGGCCGTGGACCGTGGAGGGGGCACGGCCAGCCCGCCCACCACCGCCCTGTGCGGCGGGAAGACTAAAAGATCAAGACCAGGAAGAGAGATCAACAGTGGCCAAGTGCGGCATGTGCTACGGAGAGGGCGGCTGGTGGGAAACCGTCGACGGCCAAACCCCCGGGAAACGGCAAAGCAGGTGGGTCAAGTGCCCGGGCTGCAACGGGTCGGGGCAGAAGTGATGGACACGACCACGCACCGCGTAGAGGCGGCCATGGCCGCCGTGCCCCGTAGCCACTACATCCCTGACCGGGCGTGGGACCGCGGCCAGCCAATCGACCGCTCGACCGATCCTGAGCGGTGGCAGGCGCTCGTCGACGCCGACGATGCTGTCGTCACCCAGGTCGACCAGGGCGCCCCTGATGGCCCTGGTCTGGCCACCTCGTCTTCGTCGGCGCCGTCGGTGATGGCGCGCATGCTCGACGCTTTGGACGTGGCCGAGGGGATGCGGGTATTGGAGATCGGCACCGGCACCGGCTACAACGCCGCGCTGCTCGCTCACCTCGTCGGCGGCGAGGGCCACGTCGACACGGTCGAGGTCGACGAAGAGGTGGCCGCGGGTGCCCGCGGGCGGCTGGCCGAGGCCGGCCTGTCCAACGTGGCCGTCCACCACGGCGACGGCGCCGCCGGTCATCCCGACGGTGGCGCCTACGATCGGGTGATCGCCACCTGCGCGGTCTCGCGCATCCCCCAGGCGTGGATCTCGCAGGCGCCGGGCGGGGTGATCGTGGCGCCGTGGACACCGCATCCTCGCCAGCCGGGCGGACTGCTGGCTCGCCTCCAGGTCAGGGGCAATACGGCATCGGGCCGCTTCGCCGGTGATCTCGCGTTCATGTCGATACGTGGCGCCGGCGCGCCGGAGCCGGCCGCGACCGGGCTCAACCTAGAGCCTGACACCGCCGAAACCGTCACCACCGACCCGTGGGAGCTGCTCAGCCCGGATAGCGTGTGGCCGCTGTGGATCACGGTGCCCGGCTGGATCTACGGGATGCGCCGCGACGACGACCTCCCCTGGGTGATGTGGATCGCCAGCACTCATGAATACGGATGGGCACGCATCTCCCCAGCATCGGAGGGATACCTCGCCGAGCAGGGCGGACACCGCCGGGTGTGGGACGAACTGACGGCCGCCTGGCAGTGGTGGCACCACCACGGCACACCCGACAGCACCGAGTTCGGCCTGACCGTGGCCCCACACGGCGAGCACCGGACGTGGTTCGCCCCCAACGGCCCCACTTGGACCCACTGAGCTGTCCTCCTGAACGCCCTGACCTCGCGCGCCCCGGTTCTCCCCAGCCGGGGCGCGCGGCCACCATCCCCACCCCGGGAGGAGCCTCGTGACCAGCGGACGCCCCACTCCTCACCCACCGTCGGCCTACGTGACCCGCTACCAGCAGGGAATGAGTATCCGCCAGATCGCGCGTGAGCTGGGCGTGGCCTACGGCACCGTCCGTGACGCGCTCATCCGCGCCGGTGTGGAGCTACGCGGACGTGGCGGACCGCGACAGAGGCGCCGATAGATACACGGAAAGCGCCCCCCTGTGGTGCTTGAGTTCTAGTGGTGTGAGGGCGCTTTTGGCTCAAACTGGCTCAGGCACCGAATGATCCCCGCACATAGCGGGGCGGTTCATCTGACCGTCGACAGTGGGCGCGGTTACGTGGGCTGCTCCCCCCGACTGCGGGGTGGATGTAGAAGCTACCCACGCGGAACAGCGCGCCGATAATCAATCCCCGCGTGTGCGGGGCGAACCACCTCCCCCAGCAGCTATCAGGGGCGCCGCGTGTGGGAGGGGTGCCGGGACGTCGGGCACGGAGATGGCTGGTACCCGGCGCAAAAAACCTGGGGCCTCTCAGCACTCGCGGGAGCTGAGAGACCCCAGGTGAGCCGCGGAGGATGAGGGATTTGAACCCTCGAAGGGGTTGCCCCCTAACCGCATTAGCAGTGCGGCGCCATAGGCCACTAGGCGAATCCTCCTTGACTGCGATAAGCGTACCGACCCGAGTGGGGCGGGTGCAAAACGAGTCGGGGCCGTGTCAGCCCCACCGGGCTGAGCGATCCCGCGCAGGGCCGATATCGGGGTCAGGAGGTGGCGCGTTCGATGGCCAGGTCGGCGTCGTGGCGCAGCTTGGCCACCGCGCGCGAGATCGTGCTCTTCACGGTGCCCACACTGACCCCAAGGCGGGCTGCGATCTCAGCTTCGGGCATGTCCTCGTAGTAGCGCAGCAGCAGTGTCAGGCGCTGGCGTTCCGGTAGGCGCTCGACCGCGCGACGGACAGCGTCGGCGAGGTCGGTCTGCCACGTCGGATCGTCCACGCGCTGGTCGGGGATCTCGTCGGTAGGGAAGATCTCCATGTGCCTGCGGCGCCACTCCGAGATCTGAGTGTTGACCATCGCCCGCCGGACGTAGCCGTCGCGGGCGTGCGGGCTGGTGATGCGGTCCCATGCGAAGAACGTCTTCACCAAAGCGGCTTGTAGCAAGTCTTCGGCGTCGGCGTGGTTCCCGGTGAGGCCGTAGGCCATGCGCAGCAGCGCGGGTCCGCGCTGTTCGACATAGCGCGAGAACTCCTCGTATCTGGTTTGTCGCGTTGGCGCGTTCACACGACCACCGCCCCGCTCGCCGAACGCGCCGACCGTAATGGTGTCGGCGCGTGCCCTATATCACATGCTCACCTTCCTCACTGTTGCATGAGCTGCGTAAACATCAGTTCTCGCTGTTTCCACAATCCAGCAAAACGGACAAGAGCGACAATCTACTCTGGCCTTATGTGCCAGGGGTTTCGGGAGACGGTGGGCGTCCGAAAAACGGGCTGCCCTTGGGACGCCCACCGCGCGTGTCGCTCGTTAGGAGTGGACGAGCACGACCACGGCCTCGCTGGTGCGGTCGAGGGTGTCCGCGACGACCTTGTCGACCTCCGCCGCGGTCGGCGCTAGCGCGGCAGCGCTGGCCGGCGCGGCCACTGCCACGCTCAGCACAGGGGCGGCGGCGGCCACGGCTGCCACTCGGCCAAAGCGGCGAATACGAGAGATGCGGGGGGTGGCAACCTCGTTGAGCATGTCATTCCTTTCGCTGCACAAATAGAACATTTCGGGATACAGCATTGCTGTGAACCCTTCGTATATACATGAACGCATAGAGTCACAGTTTCATGCAAGTTGAGTAACTGGTTTTTTTCACGCCGTAACAAGTTAGAAATATTTATCGGTCCAGTTAGGCCCATACAGCAGACGGTGTGCGGCGGTTTATACCGTTAGCCCGATTAGGCAGTGGGGTCTGCGCGACAATGGCCTGAGGCCGCAGCACATCCGGATATCCAAGGCAATTGGTGGAAAAGGGAAGGGGTTGATGGTGTCGAGAACGGAGGAGCGCCGCCGGTTTACGGCCGCCTTATTGGGCCCGTCCGCCGCCCCGGTCCCCGACGATCCCAGCGCACGCGTCGCGCGGGGGATGCTGTTGGACGTCAGCCCGCACACGCTCAGCGTGGCCACCGCGCAGGGGGAGGAGAGATTCGTCCTCGCGCGAGACACCACCTGCTGGCGGGGCCGCGACGTGACCTCCACCGAACTGACCCCCGGCCACGACGTCATCATCCGCCGCAACCCCCACAGCAGAACGGTGGCGGAGCGAGTATGGAGCGACCTCGCCCGTGTGACCGGGGTGATCACCGCCTACGACGGTGAACTCCTCGAGGTCGCCCCCGGCCACGACCGCGAGCGGGTCAGGCTCGTCATCCCCTACCGTGCATCCGGCCGGATGCGCGTACGCCACCACAAGCTCGAACCCGGCTACCTGTTCGACGCCATCGGGGTCTGGGAGAACGGGATAGTGAACGCCCTGCTGCCCGCCACCTCACAACCGCCCTACCCCGCCGCAGAGGCCCCGCCCCCGCCCCCCGTACGCCACCGCCCCGCCCGGGTGAGCGGCATGGTCTCCTGGTACGACCCCACTCACGGTCGGCTTCCCACCACCGATGCCGCAGCCACCCGCGCCGGTGCCGCCTACCCCGCCTTGGACCGCGCCGGTGACTGTGGAACCGAGTGCGATCGAGTGAAGAGCTGCGTTCCCCTGCCCCAACTATCGATCGGTGCGACCTTCCAATTGCGCAATGACTGCACCGGAGACACGGCCGCGATCCCCGTCGTCGCCTGTGGCGCGGCGATCAGCCACTTCTGTGATCGGTGTGTCACCTGCGGTTTCAGTGAGCGCGGCCGTATCGCCCAACTGACCCTCGCCAGCTACATCGCTTTGGGCGGCGTCCCCGAAGCTGGCTGCTTCAACGCGACTATGACGGTGGGTTGACCCGTGATCGAGATACTCCGTGAAGTCCAACTGCCCGTGATCAGCGCTGCCCTGCTGCTCGCGGCGTTGACGAAGTTCGCCGACCGTTCGACACAGGGGCAGGGGCCCCAAGCGGTGCTGCTGCCCTCCTGGCTGCACCGTCCGTCGGCCCTGGCCATCGCCGCTACCGAGGCCATCGCCGGAGTGCTCCTACTGCTGTGCTTCGGAGCGCTCGGAGACATCGTGCGCGCCGCCACGGTCGCGCTGTTCGCAGTGGCGACGGCGGCGCTGATCCAGACGCGCGAGCACGAGCCCGAGAAAGGGTGTGGGTGCTTTGGCGGGCTCAGCACGACCCCGGTGGGCTGGCGCACGATCAGCCGCGCCGCCCTGTTCGCCGTAGCCGCGGCGGTGACAGTGGGCGTCACCCCTTCCGGGCTTGGTGTGCTGACACAATTGACGCTGCCGCACCTGGCCGTGATGCTCGGCGAGGTCGCCCTGATCGCCGTCCTGTCACCCGAGTTCAAGGAACTCATCCAGCGCCTTTACTACCGCGATCCCTGCGATATTCGCGACGTGCCGCTGAACCGGAGCTTGGCGCGGCTGTACACCAGCGACGCTTGGCGCGAGCATGTCGAACTGCTCGACTCCTCGGAGCCGGTCGACGTCTGGCGGCAGAAGTGCCTGCGCTTCCTCAGGTTCCGCGGTACCCGCGCCGGACGTCCCGCCGATGTGATCTTCGCCGTTCCCCTGTCGAGACGGCGCTCTGTGGTGCGCTCTGTCGTGCTCGACACGACCGACTCCGATCAGCTCGTATAACGCTTTCTAGTGGATTTGCTAGACGGAGCTAGAAAGTCCGATGTGAGGGCCAGCACTTCCGCTGCGCCTTCAGTCGGGCCGGCTCCGCAGGAAGTGGCCGAAGTGGGGCACCGTGAAGGCGATGAGACCGCGCTCGGCGCTGTAGACGAGTCCTTTCTTAAGGAGGCTGTCACGGGCCGGTGACAGACTCGACGGGCGCCGGCCCAGCGACTTCGCGATCTCGTTGGTGGGGACGGGCTCCTCGCCCAGCGCAGCCATGGCACGCATGTACTCGCGTTCGGCGGGAGTGGCCCGCTCGTACCTGCTGCCGAAGAAGCCCACCGCCAGTTCCTCCTCAGCCTCGGGCGCGGCCACTGTGACGTCCTCGGCGGTGATGGGGCTGTGCAGCGCGAGATCCCACGTGACCTTGCCGTATGCCTGCACGAAGAAGGGGTAGCCGTCGGAGATCTCGTAGAGCGTCGCTAGCGCCTCGGGGGTGAAGCTGACGTCCTCCAGATGCGCCGGTGCGCTCAGCGCGTAGTCGGCCGCCTCCCGGCTGAGGCGGTCGATGCGGGTGTAGCGGAACAGCCGTTCCGAATAGCTCTTGCTCGCCGACAGCACTGCCGGCAGGTGGGGCAGGCCGGCACCCACCACGATGAGGGGACCGCCGATCTGCGACAGTTCGTGACAGGCGGCGCACAGGGCCGAGATGTCCTCGGTGGGGACATCCTGCATCTCGTCGATGAACAGCACGATGCCCACCCCCAGGTCGGTGGCCACCGATGCGGCGTCGACGAACAGCTCCATCAGGTCGATCTCCAGGTCACCGGAGTCGGCGCGCCCCCGCACGGCGGGAACCTCGATACCCGGCTGCCACCGGGCGCCGCCTTTGCTGTTCCTGCTCGGCTTCTCGTCGTCGGTTTTGGCTTGGGCAAACGCCTTGAGTACTCCCAGCACGTGCTCGACGCGCTCGGGGGCGCGGTGGCGCGGTGCGAGTTCGCGCAGTGCCATGTGCAGGGCCGCCGCCATCGGGCGGCGGATCGACTGGTCGGGTCGGGCCTCGATCTTTCCCGTGCCCCACAGGCGCTGAATCGCCATGGAGCGAAACGTGTTGAGCAGGACTGTCTTTCCCACCCCGCGCAACCCTGTGAGCACGGTGCTGCGTTCGGGGCGCCCGCGCGCGACCCGTTCCAGCACCACTTCGAACTGACGCACCTCACGCTCCCGGCCGGCCAACTCTGGAGGCCGCTGGCCGGCGCCAGGGGCGTAGGGGTTACGCACGGGGTCCATGCGATCGGACTCTATACGTGTTTCTAGCGCTGCTTCTAGAGAGCGGTAGAAAACCGCAGAAGAGGTCGCCTCCCACGCCACTTCGCGCAGAGCGCGGCGCTCACCGCGCGTTCCAGAGAGGGAACGGGGAGCGGACCGGACCGCACCGGGACGCGCGGTCAGTGGACCTGGTGCGGGCGCTGCCGGGACCGTACGACTCCCCATCCCCTCATCCTTCCGTTTTCGAACCTGTGTTCGATCACGTATGAGTGTAGGGGACACCGGGCTTTCTCGCCAACGGGCACACCGCCTTCGCCGCGCCCCGTGCCAGGGCGGGACGCGGCGGACATCGGAAGCGCCAGCGGCGTCCCCGAGCAACAGCGAGGGCGCTCGCGCAGGCGCGGGGCACCACCTCAGCACCGGTGGGCGGGGCCTCTACGTTTTTGTCAAGTGAGACGGGGAGGAGGTGCGAGCGACGGGAAACACCACGTGTCCTCCTCAGCCCCAACCCACCGCGCCCCGGCCCCGAGCACGACGAGGACCGCCCAACGGCACCGCTCGTGGCGACCATGGCGCGCAGACCGGCCTCGCCCGCTGGCTCCCGCTAGAGCGGCGCCCCCGCGGGCAGCACCCGACACACCGTGCCCATGTGCCCTCGCCCCCTCGCCGCCCCTCCCGAAAACACACCTAACTCAGCACCGTGCGCTCGCGCTCCAGCGCGGTCTTGGTGAACTCCACCAGCGTCTCCTCAGCATCCTCACCGCCGTTGAGTACGGCTGTCACGCCCAGGTAGCCGTCGCCGCGGTAGGTGAGGTTGTGCATCCGGGTGCGCTGGCCCTCCGGTCCGCTTGTGACGAGGAACGCGCGCGAGCCCGCCCCGATCTGGGCCAGATCCAACTCGTTCACGTGGTAGCTCGTGGCCTCCTCGCCACCCACGCTGGCCGTGTAGCTCGCGCATTCCTCAGGCACTTCGGTGGCCAGTGCCCGCTCGCTTTCGGAGTCGGAGAGTTCGATCAGCAAGTGGGTGATCGTCGCGTCGCCGTCGACGAAGGTCGCCAGGGAGGCCGGGGCTTGCCGCACCGCAGCCAACCTTCCCCACCGGTTCACCGCGTCCATGCAGTCGGCCTTGTCAACAGTGGCCTTCTCCCGCAGCTCCTCCATCCGGCGCACCGTCGCCAACGTACTGTAGGTGCCGCTCTCGCTGCGTTCGGGAACCACTTTGGCCTCGTTGAACTGCACGATCTGGGCTTGGCTCAGTTGGGCCGCCGCTTCGGCGTTGGGATCGGCGTCCTCCGCGCCGTCGCTCTCGTCGGCGCTGGCGCAGCCACTCAGTACGCCGGCGAGGGCGACACCCAAGACGGCTGTGCGTAGCCAAATGTGGACTTTCTGTAGTTCCATGGAGTGCTTCATGGTGCTGTTTCCTCTTCTGTGCGATATTGCCGCGGAGAATGGCAGAGGTGGCGTGCGGGCGTGGATCATGTTCGGAGGGACGTCGTGCGGCGACGTTCCGACGCGCATAAAGTGTTTGGTTTATTACTCAGCGTATCGACAAAGGATGATGGTGTCGGAGTCCAATTCGCCCCGTTTTAGAGCCGTCCTCGACTCGATCCCGGCCTACCGGCCGGGCCGCAAGGTAGTCGGCCCCGGCGGGCGGTCGCACAAGCTTTCCTCGAACGAGACGCCCTACGGCCCGCTGCCCTCGGTCGTCGACGCGATCGCCGCCACCGCGGCCGGGGTCAACCGCTACCCCGACGCCGCGGCAGCCGAGTTGACCGCCGCTATCGCCAACCGTTTCGGGGTAGCTGAGGAGGAAGTGGCGCTAGGGGCGGGCTCCGTCGGGCTGTTGCAGCAGCTCATGGCGGCCGTTGCTGAATCCGGTGTCGAGATCGGCTACGGGTGGCGCTCGTTCGAGGCATACCCGCTGTTGGCCGAAGTGGCCGGTGTGACCTCGGTTCGGGTGCCGCTGCGAGAGGAGTATCACGACCTCGACGCCATGGCGGCTGCCATCACCGATCGCACCCGCATGGTGCTGGTGTGTAACCCCAACAACCCCACCGGAACGGCGGTGGGCCGCGCGGAGTTGGTGCGCTTCCTCGACCGGGTTCCCAGCGATGTCCTAGTCATCCTTGACGAGGCTTACCGCGAGTTCGTCCGTGACCCCCAGGTGCCCGACGGGCTCACCCTGTACCGCGACCGCCCCAACGTCGCCGTCCTGCGCACCTTCTCCAAGGCGTACGGGCTCGCCGGGCTGCGCGTGGGGTTCCTCATCGGCCATCCCACCGTCGTCGACGCCGCCCGCAAGACTCTCGTGCCCTTTGCCGTCAACCAGATCGCCCAGGCCGCGGCCATCGCCTCGCTGGCTGCGGAGGAGGAGCTGCTGGAGCGCGTGGCGACCCTGGTCAAGGAGCGCGAGCGGGTACGCGAGGCCCTCCTTGCCGACGGTTGGACCGTCCCGCCCACCGAGGCGAACTTCGTCTGGCTGCGCCTGGGAGAAGACACCGTGGCCTTCGCCGAGACGTGCGAGCGCGCGGGGGTGGCCGTGCGCCCCTTCGCCGGTGAAGGAGCGCGCATCAGCGTTGGCACGCCCGAGGACAACGACGCCTTCCTGACGGCAGCGGAGTCCTTCCCTCGACGTCACTGATCCGGATGTCCCGGCGGCTCCCAGGGCACGGGCCACACCCGCGCCTTGGGAACCCGCTAAAAGCCGCTGACTTCGGCCCGCCTACTTACTCGCCTTGTCCTTGTCGAGCTTCTCCACGATCAGCCGGTAGAGCTGACGCGGTCGGCCGGGTTGCAGCGTGCGGTTCGGCGGCAGTGGCCACGCGAGCCCTTCCTCGACGAGGGTGCGCAACAGCCTGCGCGCCGTACGCGGCGTCACGCCCAGCATGCGGCCGGCGCTCTCGGCGTCGACCACGAGCGGGGCGTCCTCCTCCGCAATCTTCTCCGACAGCCGCAGCAGCGTCTCGCGTCCCTTAGTGCGCAATGGCTCGCCTGACTGGCGCTGTGGTGCCCGCTGAGCCGGCACGAGCGACCGGCCCTCCCGATCGACCGCGAAGCTCTGGCGCGTGGCCTGAGCACGGCTCAAGGCCGCTCTGGCATGGGTCTCGGCGTCCTGGGTGGTGCGCCCCATGCCGATCCCCACCTCGATAGCGATTCCCAACTCGGCTTTGATCCGCTCCACGAACGGCGGTTGGCGGAACCCCTCGGTGGCCGAGACGAGCGAACCGCGCGTGGCCGTCACCATGAACGTGTGATCGTCCACGGGGTGGGCCGTGGCGTTGATGCGGTGCGCCTCCTGCAAGAGCAGGCGTTGCAGCGCCAGCCGCAGCTCTTCGCGCCAGTATCTCGGGGTGGAGCGCCGGGTGGAGTCGCGCAACGTCGGTACGTCCACGATCACCACACCGAGCTGGGCCTCCTCCAACCGATGGTGGGCCCCTAACAGCCCCGCGGTCTGGAGCGCGCTGCGGACCCCGGCATTGGTGGGCCGTAGCCGCAGCGTCGGCACACCGATCGCCTCCAGCCGCTCGGCCACCCCGCGCACGCACGTGATGGCCATCCGGGTGGCTTTGCGCCGCCACAGCCCCTCGTGGAACGAGGTCAGGGCGGCTGTGCCCACTAACTCCTCATGTACGTGGATGCTGTCAACTGGCAGATCCACCTCCGAATACGCCTCGACCACATCGGTGCGACTGAGCACGTCCAGGCTTGCGCGCGTGGGGTCGAATCTCTCGTCCAACGTCGCACGCAACAGAGCCTCGTGCAGGCTCGCCCCGCTCAGCGGCACGTAGGTCGCTGGCATGGTCAGTACTCCGGCTTTACGGGCGAACTCGTAGGGGACCGGACTGGCGAAAAGATACGCGTCGATCGCCGATCCCAACCGCAGTACTTTGTCGGTTGCCTCTTGCTCGTCTCGATAAGCGGCGGCGATGAGTCTGGCGTTGAGCGGTCCTGTCGATCCCGGACCCATGAGCATGACACGCTCGACTACCTCGTGCGGCCCGATGACACCAATCGTCAGATCGCCGGTACGCTGCGCACTCACCTCGGGCTGCTCCCCGCTACCATTCCACGCTCTTCACTATGTGCGCCCACTGGTCCCGACCCAATTCCTGTCACGGCATGATTGCCGAGATCGTACCCATTGTGGGGAGCGTATGAAGATCGTTTGACACAGAACGTCAAAAGCGTGGGTGGGAGCCTGGACCCCCCACCCAGCGCGAACTGGGGTTATCCGGATCGACCGGACTAAACCCGCTCCACGTCCGCGCCCAATGCGGTCAATCTAGCCGAGAACTGAGAGTGACCTCGATCCACCAAGTAGCCGGGCGCGACCACCGTCTCCCCATCGGCGGCCAACCCCGCCAGCAGCAGAGCGGCGCCGGTGCGCAGATCGTGGGCGACGACTTCGCTTCCGTGCAGGTCGGTGGGACCGTGCACGATGGCTCGCGTGCCCGCGACCTCGACTTTGGCCCCCATCTTGTTGAGCTCGTCGGCGAGGGCGAATCGGCCGTCGTATATGGCTTCGTGGATGTAGCTCTCGCCGTCGGCCAGCGTGGACAGGGCCATCAGCGGCGACTGGAGGTCGGTGGCAAAACCCGGGTACGGTGAGGTGACGGCGTTGATCGGGCGCAGCAGCGTGTTGGCGTCGCGGCGCACGTGCAGCACCGCGCCCTGCTGGGCGAACTCCACGCCCATCTGCTCCAGCTTCCAGCGCGCCACACCCAGGTGCTCGATGTTAGCGCCGACCAGGCTGACCTCACCGCCAGTGGCGGCCGTCATCATGGCGAACACACCAGAGTCGATACGGTCGGACATAATAGTGTGCTCGACTGCGGTGAGTTCGTCGACGCCCTCGACAGTGATGAAGCCGGTCCCGCCACCGCTGATGCGGGCACCCATGCGGCTGAGGAACTCGATGACGTCGATGACCTCGGGCTCCAGCGCCGCGTGCTCGATCACGGTGGTCCCCTGGGCCAGCACCGACGCCATGATCAAGTTTTCGGTACCGGTGTGGGAGGGGGTGTCCAGGTAGAGGTGGCCTCCGCGCAGCGAGCCGGCCTTGACGTTGATGTGGTTGCGCTCGCTGTCCTCGGAGACCTCGGCGCCCAACCGGGCGAAGCCACGGTAGTGGAAGTCCAGGTTACGGCTGCCCAGATTGCAGCCCCCCACGCCTTCGATGCGCGCACGACCCATACGGTGCATCAGGGCGGGAACGAACAGCACGGAGCCGCGAAAGCGTGCGGCGATGTGGGCCGGTAGAACGGCACGCTCGGGGTCGCCGAGTTGAGAGGCGTCGATGACAACGGTGCGTTCGGCCTTGTGGAACTCGACCTTGGCGCCGACGTGTTCGGCGAGTTCCAGCGCGCGGTAGACGTCCTCGATGATGGGGACGTTCCGCAGCACCGTGCGCCCCTTGGCCGCGAGCAGGGCGGCACCGATCATCGGCAGGACGGCGTTCTTCGCGCCCTGGATGAACGCGGTTCCGTTCAATGGGCGGCCTCCGCGAACGCGGTAGCGAACCTCCTGGCCCATGCTCATTTGCTCCTTCGTGAGGCGATTCAAAGGTGGTACTCGTCGGGCGTGTCTATGTGCGATCAGACGCGGGGTTCACGCGGAGCGTTCCGACGAGATGGGCTCAACCGGTAGCCATGTGGCGATGACTCTATAGCAACACACCACGCATGCCCGTTCAATCTGCGGCGATTCACCGGATTCGCCGAAAACCGTGCATGCAGTCCGGTTTTCCAGGGTCTCCGGGGTCTCCGGGGTCTCTTTGCCATAGCAACCACGCTCGATCAGCCCTGTACCGGTGTGTGTGGCTCCTCCGCGGCGGCCCTACCCGGTGCGGTACGCGCCGATACGGAAAAACACCTCTACTACTGTAAGCCGTGCGCATTGTGGCTAGACCCATCGTGGTGCGGATCACCTGGCCGGGACGCCACCTTCACGGCGGTAGTGGAGTTGAGAGGTCGCTGCCACAGCCCCGGCGCCGCAGCGGTTGGCAGCGTCCGACGCTCGTCTGCGCCCCGCTTCCCCGCCCTTCGGCCAGAGACGGCCACCTCTCGGCACCGCCGTGGAGCCGCCTTGGCCCCTTTCCGTCTCGCCGTTGAAATCCGCTGGCCAGAAGTGGTGATCGACGTGACGGGGGCAGCAGGCACGCCCTGTCCGCCATCCGTGCCGTAGCAGGGTGGGTCCACCGCGCCACTGGCTAGCTCCCGAGCCCCGCCCCTTTGGTCCCGTCCCGTGTGTCCACGCGCATCGACGGCCCCCGGGGGATTGCGCTTGCTTTGCGCCCGCCCGAGAGATCTTCCCACCCTGCCCAAAGGCCCCACCTCTGGCAGCGCCCGCCGCAGGTCGGCGAAAAGCAACATGTGGGGACTTGGGTGCCTTTACATATGGCCGGCTGGGCTCGCGCTGGGGGCTGTGGGGGGCCAACCCCGGGCGGGAGCCCAGCCGGCCCTGAGACGGCGGTGCTGTGGCCGTTGAGAGGGCCCGCAACGGCCGGGCCGGCAACCGGGCCGTCGCGCCAAGGCCGGGGAAAGGCCCCACGGCCCGGCAGCGTGCCGGCGGCGCCAGCCCTTCCCCACCCCGGCGGGGCGTGCTCGCCCTTCCGCGGCCGGCCCACCTTCGTCTCACTACGCCCCGCGGGCGGGCGGTCAGCTCAGCTTGCCCAGCCGCTCGAACACCGGCCCCAGGCGCGCTACGAAACGCTCGGGGCGACACACCTCGTCCAGCCGGGCCTCGTCCAGGGTGACGCCGCGCGCGTCGGCCTCCTCGCGCAGCGTCGCCCGGAACGCCACCTCGGTCTCCCAAGTGCGCATCGCCGCCGCCTGTACCAGCGCGTAGACGTCCTCCCGCGACAGTCCCGTCTCGATCAACTCCGAGACTACGGTCGAGGAGTAGATCAGGCCGTGCGTGGAGTCGAGGTTGGCCCGCATCCGATCGGCGTCGACGACCAGCCCGCTCACCAGCCGCGTAGTCAGATGCAGCAGGTAGTCGGTGGCGATGGCGGCGTCGGGCAGCGCGATGCGCTCAGTGGAGGAGTGGGAGATATCGCGCTCGTGCCACAGCGGAATCCCCTCCATGACGGGCACGATCTGGCCGCGCACAATGCGCGCCATCCCGCAGATGCGCTCGGACAGGATGGGGTTCTTCTTGTGCGGCATGGCGCTGGAGCCCTTCTGCCCTTTGCCGAAGGGTTCCCACAGCTCGCGCACCTCCGTGCGCTGGCCATGGCGGACCTCTAGGGCCACCGCCTCGCACACCGAGGCCATGACCGCCAGCGCGCTCACCCATTCCGAGATGCCGTCGCGCATGACGACCTGGGTGGAAACGTCGGCCGGGGCCAGCCCCAACCGCTGGGCCACGTAGGATTCCACCGCCGGGTCGATGTTGGAGTAGGTGCCCACCGGCCCGGAGATGGCCATGACGCCCACGGCCTCGCGGGCGCGCCGCAGCCGGTCGCGCGAGCGCGCCATGGCGAACGCGAAATCGGCTACCCGGTGCCCCCACACATCGGGCTCGCCGTGGATGCCGTGCGTGCGCCCCACCCGCAGCGTCTCCCGGTGCTCCAGCGCGTGGTCCCGCAGCGCCGCCACCAGGCGGTCGGCCTTGCCCAGCAGGATGTCGGTGGCCTCGACCAGTTGGGCGGCCAAAGCGGTGTCGAGCAGGTCGGAGGAGGTCATGCCGAAATGCACCCACGCCGCGGCCTCACGCGGTTCAGTGTTGTCGGCCCAGGCGGTGAGGAAGGCGATGACGTCGTGCTGGGTGACGGCCTCGATTTCGGCCACCCGCTCCGGGGTGGGGGGCGGCGCCTGCCGCACCGGCTCAACGGTCTCGGCCGGCACGGTGCCCGCCCGTGCGTGAGCCTCCACCACCAGCGTCTCGACCTTGCACCAAAGTTCGTACTTGTGCGCGTCGCTGAAGACGCGGCCCATCTCCGGAAGGGTATAGCGCTCGATCACTCACCCATTCTGGCAGGACTGGGCAGGACGGGCGCGGCAGGCGGGCCGCACCGCCGCGGTTTCAGCGTGATCCAGCGAGGAACCCGCCCCTTTCCGAGGCCGGAAGGAACCGTTTCTCTGAGCTGCTCCGCCCCGCATGGGCGCAGGGGGCCGCACTGTTGACATGAGCCAGATCAGGCGGGTCGTTTCTGGGTCTCGAAGTACTCCTTAACGAGGGCCGGGGCGCGCCGCCGCAGGAGCCGGCGAAGCACGCGTCCCCGCCACCCCATAGGGGTGTCTGGACGGAGGAGGAGTTCCCCCAGCGGCCAGTTGGGCGCTACCTCCAAACCCGGTCCTTTAAAGCCAGGTCATGTCGCCCCTTGGTCGGCCAGTGCCGCCCGTCGCGCGATGTCGCCGCGGTAAAAACAGCCGCGCAGCTCGATGTGGTCCACCGCCTCGTAGGCGCGGTCGCGGGCTTCGGCCAGGTCGGGACCAGAGCCCACCACGCTGAGCACCCGACCCCCCGCGGAAACCAGGTGCCCTTGGGCGTCGCGCTTGGTGCCGGCGTGCAGCACGTAAGCCCCCGCCACAGCCTCGGCAGCATCGAGCCCGTGGATGGGATCGCCCTTGGCAGGGGAGCCGGGGTAGTTCTCGGCCGCGATCACCACGGTCACGGCCGCACCCGGCCGCCACTCCAGAGCCTGCACGCCGCCCAACCCGCCGGTGTCGCAGGCTTGCAGCAGGCCACCCAGCGGAGTCGCCAGCCGGTCGAGCACCACCTGCGTCTCCGGATCGCCGAAGCGGGCATTGAACTCCACCACCCGGGGGCCCTGCACGGTGAGCGCGAGACCGACGTAGAGCATCCCCTGGAAGGGGGCGCCGCGCCGCGACATCTCGGCCACGGTGGGCGCCACGATGCTGCCCATGACCTCCTCGGTGAGGCCGGCCGGAGCCGAGGGCAGCGGCGCGTAAGCCCCCATGCCGCCGGTGTTGGGGCCCTCGTCGCCGTCATAGGCGCGTTTGAAGTCCTGGGCGGGCAGCAGCGGTACTGCGTGTCTGCCGTCGCTGAACACGAACAGCGAGACTTCGGGGCCGTCGAGGAACTCCTCAACGACGACGCGGTGGCACTTCCGGGCGTGTTCCTTGGCGGCGGCGAGATCGGTAGTGACCACCACGCCCTTGCCGGCGGCCAGCCCGTCGTCTTTGACCACATAGGGCGGGCCGAACGCGGTCAGGGCCTCAGCGACCTGCGACGCCGAGGAGCAGGCCCGCGACCGCGCCGTGGGTACCCCCGCTGCGGACATGACCTCCTTGGCAAAGGCTTTCGAACCCTCCAGTCGGGCCGCGGCCCGGTCGGGGCCAAACACCGGAATCCCGGCGCGACGCAGCTCGTCGGCCACCCCCGCCACCAGCGGCGCCTCAGGGCCGATCACCACCAGCTCCGCCCGCAACCGCGCGGCCAGCTCGGTGACGGCACGCCCATCGGTGACGTCGACGACGTGATTCTCCGCCAGTTCCGCTGTCCCCGGATTGCCGGGCGCGCAGTGCACAGCGGTCACACCGGGGTCGAAGGACAGGGCACGGGCGAGAGCGTGCTCGCGGCCACCGCCGCCGAGAACGAGGGCTTTCACAGGGACGAACCAACCTTGGCTTAAGAGCGGACACGGGTGCGCACGTGGCGCCTATGTCCATTCTGAGTCCTTACCGGCCCCGGTTGGTCCGCGGCGGCGCCGGCCAGGGCGCTAGACCAACGAGCGCAGCTCCAGGGTCTGGTCGCGTCCCGGGCCGGTGCCGATGGCCGAGATGGGAGCGCCCGACATCTCCTCCAGGGCCCGCACGTAGCGCTGGGCGTTCTTGGGGAGGTCCTCGAAGGAGCGCACCCCCGACATGTCCTCGTTCCAGCCGTCCAGGTACTCATAGATCGGCGTGGCGTGGTGGAAGTCGGTCTGGGTAACGGGGAACTCGTCGTGGCGCACACCGTCGACCTCGTAGGCCACACATACCGGCACCCGCTCCAGCCCGGAAAGCACGTCGAGCTTGGTGAGGAAGAAGTCGGTGATCCCGTTGACGCGGGTGGCGTAGCGGGCGATCACGGCGTCGAACCAGCCGCAGCGGCGGTTGCGGCCTGTGGTAACGCCGTACTCGTGGCCCTGCTCACGCAGCCAGTCGCCGGACTCGTCAAGCAGTTCGGTGGGGAAGGGGCCGGCACCCACGCGCGTGGTGTAAGCCTTCACCACCCCGATGACCTTACTGATGCGGGTGGGGCCGATGCCCGCGCCCACGGCCGCGCCGCCGGCAGTGGGGTTGGAGGAGGTGACGAAGGGGTAGGTGCCGTGGTCCACGTCAAGCAGTGTGGCCTGCGAGCCTTCCAGGTAGACGACCTTGTCTTCGTCGAGCGCGCGGTTGAGGACCAAGCTGGTGTCGGCCACGTAGGGCCGCAGCTCCTCGCCGTAGGCCAGGTATTGGTCCAAGATGCGCTCCAGCTCCAAGCCCCGGCGGTTGAAGACCTTGGTCAGGATCTGGTTCTTGTCGTTGAGCGCTAGTTCCAGCTTTTTGCGCAGGATCTTGGCGTCGAACATGTCCTGCACGCGCACGCCCACGCGCGAGATCTTGTCGGCGTAGGTGGGGCCGATACCCCGCCCGGTGGTGCCGATGCGCGCCTTGCCCAGGAACCGCTCGGTGACCTTGTCCAGAGCGCGATGGTAGGGCATGATCAGGTGTGCGTTCGCCGAGACCAACAGGTTCTCGCAGGTGACGCCACGCGCTTGGAGGCCGCGGATCTCCTCGAAAAGCACCTCGGGGTCGATGACCACGCCGTTGGCGATGACCGGGACGACGTTGGGGGAGAGGACGCCTACCGGCAGCGAGTGGACCGCGTACTTTTCCTCACCGATGACAACTGTGTGCCCGGCGTTGTTGCCGCCCTGGAAGCGCACGACGTAGTCGACACGGTCACCGACCAGGTCAGCGGCCTTGCCTTTGCCCTCATCCCCCCATTGGGCGCCGATGATCGTGATGGCCGGCATCCGCGTCTCCCTCTTCTTCTGCTCGCGAGGACCGTGCACCCACAGTCATGGTGGCTAGTGCCTACGAAAGCCCCTGGCGCAAGGCGGCGACAGGGGCTCTTGCGTGTCGAGCGTACACGAACGCCGCTCACACGTCAGGGTCCGGTTTGCTGCTGTTTGACGTTTTTAAAGATTTGTTGCGATTACTCTCACCCGTTGAGAGCTTCCGCCGCCTCCCCGCTGCTGTCGCGGAGGAAGCTACCGCAGCGCTCGGCCTCGTCGGTCTCGCCGATGGCCGCGGCGGCCCGGCTCAGCGCATGCAGCGAGCGCAGGAAGCCGCGGTTGGGCTCGTGCGACCACGGGATCGGACCGTGCCCCTTCCAGCCCGCCCGCCGCAACTGGTCGAGCCCGCGGTGGTAGCCGGTGCGGGCGAACGCGTAGGCGGCCACGGGGTCGCTGTCGTCCAGCGCCCCTTCGGCCAGGTGGGCCCAGGCAGCCGAGGAAGTCGGGAAGCGGGCGGCGACCTCACGTGGGTCCCGCCCCTGCTGTAGCTCCCCGCGCGGGCCGGCGTCGTCGGGCAGCAGCGTCTCGGGCGGTTCGCCCAGCAGATTGGTGTGCGCGTCCATACCGCCCATCCTGCCAGCGCCGCCGCGTCAGGCAGACACGCACCGCCGGGCGCGGGTGGGGCGGGCGCTCCCGGCTCGACCGGCGAGCCGGGAGCGGGGCCGGGAACCGGCGCGGGGTCCCCGGCCGGCCTAAAGCGGCGAGCACTACTTCATTTTGTTGCCTGCCGACTTCAGCATCTGCGTGGCCTCGACGACGCGGGCGGCCATGCCAGCCTCGGCGGCCTTGCCGTAGGAGCGCGGGTCGTAGGCCTTCTTGTTGCCGACGTCACCGTCGACCTTGAGCACGCCGTCGTAGTTCTTCATGATGTGGTCGACGACGGGGCGGGTGAAGGCGTACTGGGTGTCGGTGTCGATGTTCATCTTCACGACCCCGTAGTCGATCGCGGCGTGAATCTCCTCCAGCGTCGAGCCGGACCCACCGTGGAAGACCAGGTCGAAGGGGCGGTCCTTGCCGTACTTGGCGCCGACGGCGTCCTGGATCTCCTTGAGGACCTCCGGGCGCAGCTTGACGTGGCCCGGCTTGTACACGCCGTGGACGTTGCCGAAGGTCAGGGCCGCCATGTAGTAGCCCTTCTCACCCAGGCCCAGTGCCTCGGCGGTGCGCAGGCCATCGCCGGGGGTGGTGTAGAGCTTCTCGTTGATCTCCCCGACGATGCCGTCCTCTTCACCGCCGACCACGCCGACCTCGATCTCCAGGATGATGTTGGCCTCCTTGGCGGCGGCCAGCAGCTCCTGGGCGATCTCCAGGTTCTCGGTCAGCTCGACCGCCGAGCCGTCCCACATGTGGGACTGGAACAGCGGCTCCTGGCCCTTGGCCACGCGCTCCTTGGAGATTTGCAGCAGCGGCCGTACGAAGCCGTCGAGCTTGTCCTTGGGGCAGTGGTCGGTGTGCAGCGCGATGTTGACCGGGTACTTGTCGGCGACGATGTGGGCGTACTCCGCCAGCGCCACCGAACCCGTGACCATGTCCTTGACGGTCGAGCCGGACAGGAACTCCGCGCCACCGGTGGAGACCTGGATGATGCCGTCACTCTCGGCCTCGGCGAAGCCGCGCAGCGCCGCGTTCAGCGTCTGGCTGGAGGTCACGTTGATCGCCGGGTAGGCGAAGCCCTGCGACTTCGCCCGGCTCAGCATCTCAGCGTAGACGTCCGGGGTAGCGATAGGCATGGTAGTGCCTCCTGATTGGCCTTGAGTGTTGCCTGTAACGGCCTCGACGAAGGCGCGAGACCGAGTTCTTATACGGGAATACCCATTGGGTTACCCGAGCCAGTATCGCGAACACCGGCGATAAGCGAAAGGTCTAGACCAGGGCGGCGCGGTGGGTTGCGCTGTTGTCCCTGGCGTTAGTGGTGTTGGTGAGTGATCTCTCTCGCAGTGTTGATCACTATGGGTAGTCAAAAGAGCGGTGGAATCTACCAAAATGTGGTCAAATTGGAGATAAGTTGGCATTCACGGGTACGTGCTGTCGCTTATGACGGGTGATTCACGCTACATTCAACTTCGTGGGACGACATCGCAATGATCCACGGGGCGTCGGCCAACTGTTGGCCATCGTCGGAGTGGTCGTTCTGTTCATCGCCCTCGTAGTCCTCGGTGGTTACTTCCTCTACCGCTCCCTACCTGGGAACGGCGAGCTCGTGGTGCCCGATGATTCGGCGGCCCTGACCCAGCCAGAGGAGACAGCCGCGGCCAGTTCGCTCTACATCAGAGTGCTGGGCGAGTCCAGCGACATACTCGTACGTGTACCCGGAGGCAAAGTCCTCACCGACACCACCATGCAGCAGGGCCAGTACGTCACCTACGACCAGCCGCGCCTGGATGTCACCATCGGTGCCCCCGGCGCGGTTGAGGTCTTCGTCAATGGCCAGGAACGCGAGGTAGCCGACGAGCCCCCCGGATACAGCTTCACCGTCAAAGCCGATTCCTCGCCCCGACCCAGCACCACACCCACCGAGTCCTCCTAGAGCCCTCCCTTGGTTCGCCCCTAGCGCAAAGCGCGACAGGTGCGCCCAGGCGTCGCCCGGTGGACCCATACAGGGACTGTTCGTTAGCTGTGCGGCGCTTGGTCAGGGCCGCCGGGTTGGCTAGATCGTGAGCTCGTCCAGTTCGAAGGCGGCACGGTAGGTCAGCCCCTCGCCGGTGATTTTGGCGCGCGCGCCGCGTTCGACGATCACGGCGACCCCCACGACGTGGGCACCAGCCTCGCGCAGCGCCGAGACGGCGGTGAGCACCGACCCGCCGGTGGTCGAGGTGTCCTCCACCGCCAGCACCCGACGGCCCGCCACATCCGGACCCTCGATGCGACGCTGTAGCCCGTGGTCCTTTCCGGCTTTACGCACCACGAATGCGTCCAGGGCGCGCCCGCGAGCCGCCGCAGCGTGCAGCATCGCCGTGGCGACCGGGTCGGCGCCCAGGGTCAACCCGCCCACCGCGTCGTAGTCGAGATCGGCCGTGGCATCCAGCATCACCCGTCCCACCAGGGGCGCGCTCGTGCCGTCGAGCGTGACACGGCGCAGGTCAACGTAGTAGTCGGCCTCCGCGCCCGACGAGAGGATGACCTTGCCGTGGATCACGGCCTTATCGTTGATGTGCCCGAGGAGATCCGCGCGATCGCTCATGATCATCGAGCCTAGACCCGCCGGTCGCCGGTTTCGACCACTGAGCGCCGGCCCACCCATGTCGACCCAGTCCATGAAGAGGTGTTCATGACCGACCAGAACGTCACAGAGCACATGCGTGTCGAAACCACCGTGGCCGACCGCGACAGTGCCGAGCGGTTGGCGAGGTCGGTGATCGAGGCCCGGGTCGCAGCGTGCGCCCAGGTGACAGGGCCGATCACGAGCTTCTATCGGTGGGAGGAGGAAGTCCACAACGACCAGGAGTGGCTGGTGGTGATGAAGGGCGCGGGAGACCGCCTCGATGCCCTCACCACCCACTTGCTGGCCGTTCACCCCTACGACGTGCCCGAGATCATCGCCACCCCTATCGAGGGTGGTAACCCCGAGTACCTGCGATGGGTGGTTGAGGAGACGCGCCCCACCGAGTGACCCGCTGTGCGTTGGCGCCTGCTGGCGCGGGGCGCCCCGCGCCAGCAGGCGCCCCGAGAAAAGAGCGCGGGCCCGTGGGCCCTACTCGATTGAGTGGCCGTCCTCGGCGGTTTCGCTGCCCGCCAGGGGCCAGCTCATACGCACAACCGTGCCGTCGTCATTGGGCTCGATGCTGACATCGTCGGCCAGCCCGACGATGACGGCCAAGCCCACATCGGGCGACAACCCCGCCAAACCACCGGCAGGCGTGGCCTCACCCAGATAATCATCGTCGAAGTAGCCGTCGAGGGCGGTGTCGGCCTGCGCTTCCTTCGCGGGAGCGCGGTCGGAGACGACCACTTCAAAACGCCCGATCCCACTTCCGTTGACCCGGGTGGGTTTGGGCGTCTCGCGCCGTTGGGAAGGCTCAGCCTCCTTGTCGGCGCTGTCGATGAGTTCGAGCTGGATCGGTAAAGCGGGGCAGTGCGCGCGGTGGGCCTCCACCGCGCGAGAGCATGCCTCCCCCACCGCCAGACGCACTTCGTCGAGGGCGGACTCAGCGATACCCGCCCGGCGCGCCACGGCCGTGGCCATAAGACGTGCCGTACGCACGTGGGCCGGTAGCGCACTGATCGTGAGCTGGACGATTGCCATCGCTCGCTCGTTACGTGACTACTTCGACTTACGCTTGTCGATGGCTTCTCGCACCGACTCGTATATACCGAACACCTTGGTCAAGCCGGTGATACGGAAGATCTTCAGGATGCGCTCCTGAGTGCAGACCAGATCGAGCGTACCGTCGTGAGCTCGCACGCGCTTCAGACCGCCGACGAGGACGCCGAGCCCCGTCGAGTCGAGGAACTCCACCTTCTCCATGTTGACGACGAGGTGGAAGTTGCCTTTGTTGACCAGATCGATCAGTAGCTCACGCAGCCGGGGCGCGGTGTAGACATCGATCTCACCTTCAACGACGACGATCTCGGTGTCGTCCTCGGTGTAGTGATCAAGCTTCAAATCCACTAGTCCTCCAGCGCCGAACCGCGACTCATCGCCGCGAGTGATCTCTGCCGGGCGTTACCCCACAGGGCGGCATTCAACCACGCCTGGCCGCTTCTTCCGCGTGCTAAGCACAAGAAAACCACGACATCGCGCGTGTGTTCCCTCAGATGACACACTGAAACCGATATCCATGCAGCGGTTCTTCAGTCCTCAGCCATACGACGTCTGCCGAGGGGGTGCCGAGTGAGTCGGGCGAACCGGTGGGAGTCGGCACTCCAACGGCTGTGGCGTGACAATACCCCGAATTCCCGGTTGACACATGTGGAGAACCTGGTTGGCAGCCGCGGGGTAAGCGAAGAGTGGCCAGCCTGGACACCATCCTCCCTGATCGAGCGGCTTGCCGATACGGGGATCACCGCTGCCTGGTCACACCAGGTAGTTGCCGCCGATCTCGCTTATACCGGCAATAATGTGATCATAGCTACCGGTACGGCATCCGGGAAATCACTCGCCTTCCTGTTGCCTTGCGCGGCGGCTGTCACCGACGGCGGCACCGTGCTCTACCTCGCTCCCACCAAGGCACTAGCCGCCGATCAGCTTCGTGCCCTGGAGGAACTTCTTCCCTCCCCTATGGTCGCCGCTTCCTACGACGGCGACACCCCCGGGCCCGACCGCGCCTGGATTCGCAGCAACGCCGATTACGTGCTGACCAACCCCGACATGTTGCACCGGGCCATCCTCGGCCGCCACACCGCGTGGTCGTCCTTTCTGCGGCGGCTGCGCTACGTCGTGATCGACGAGGCCCACCACTACCGGGGAGTCTTCGGCTCCCACGTCGCCCAGATCATCCGGCGGCTACGCCGCGTGTGCGAGCGCCACCACGGGCGGCCCACGTTCATTCTGGCCTCGGCTACGACCGCCGAGCCTGCGGAGAGCGCGAGTCGCCTGACCGGCCTGCCGGTGCGGGCGGTCACCGCCGACGCCTCGCCGCGCGGCGCGCTGAGCTTCGCCATGATCGAGCCGGAGTTGACCGATCAGGTGGGCGAGAAGGGGGCGCCGCTGCGGCGCACCGCCACAGCCGAAGCCGCCGATCTGCTCGCTGGTCTCGTTGCGGAAAAAGTGCGCACCCTGGCGTTCGTGCGTTCCCGGCAGGGCGCCGAGATTGTTGCCCTGTCGGCGCAGCGGGCGCTGCGCGACGGGAAGGCTCACGAGCTGGCCCGCTCGGTGGCCGCTTACCGGGCGGGATATCTGGCCGCCGACCGACGCCAACTCGAACGTGACCTGCGTTCGGGTGAGCTGATGGGGTTGGCGGCCACCAACGCGTTGGAGTTGGGCGTCGACATCACCGGGCTGGACGCTGTGCTGGTGACGGGCTGGCCCGGCACGCTGGCCTCGCTGTGGCAGCAGGCCGGCCGCGCCGGGCGCGGCGGCAGCGATGCCTTCGCCGCCTTTATCGCCCGCGACGACCCGCTCGACACCTACCTTGTCCACCATCCCGAGGCTGTGTTCGGCCGGTCGGTGGAGTCGACGGTGCTCGACCCGGACAACCCCTATGTCCTGGGGCCGCACCTGTGCGCCGCCGCCTCGGAGCTGCCGCTCACCGAGGCGGACCTGCCGGTGTTCGGCCCCGCCGCCGAGGCGGTATTGGCCGATCTGGTTGACCGGAAACTGTTGCGCAAACGGCCGAGGGGCTGGTTCTGGGCGCGCCGAGATCGCGCCTGCGACTTGGCCGATATCCGGGGCAGCGGGGGGCCGCCGGTGCAGATCGTCGATACCGACACCGGCCAACTGCTGGGCACCGTCGACGAGGCAGCCGCGCACGGCACGGTGCACGAGGGCGCGGTCTACCTGCACCAGGGGCAGGCACACGTGGTGGACACGCTCGACCTCGACGAAGGGGTGGCGCTGGTGCGCGCCGCCGATCCCGAGTACAGCACGTGGGCCAGGGACGTCACCGAGATCGAGATCATCGCCACCGAACGGGAACAGGACTGGGGCGACCAGGCCACGGTGTATTTCGGTGATGTGCGGGTGACCCGACAGGTGGTGGCCTATCTCAAGCGTGACGTGCGCACCGGCGCGGTGCTGGGGGAACGTCCGCTGGAGCTGCCCGAGCGCGTCCTGCGCTCGCGCGCGGTGTGGTGGACCGTGGGCCAAGAGATCGAGGAGCGGCTGCGTGGCGAGGGAGTGGAGCTGCGGGGCGCGGCCCACGCCGCCGAACACGCCGCGATCGGGCTGCTGCCGCTGTTTGCCACATGTGACCGATGGGACATCGGCGGTGTGTCCACCGCGCTGCACGCCGATACCGGCCGGCTCACCGTGTTCGTCTACGACGGCCACGAAGGCGGAGCGGGCTTCGCCGAGCGCGGCTACGCCGCTGCCCGAGCCTGGCTCACCGCAACCCAGGAAGCCATCGCCACCTGCGAGTGCCTGGACGGCTGTCCCTCGTGCATCCAGTCGCCCAAGTGCGGCAACGGCAACGAGCCGTTGAGCAAGGCAGGGGCGCTGCGGCTGCTGGAGGAGGTACTCGCCCGCGCGTGAGCGCACCCGGCCCACACGCCCCACAGGCACAGGAGGCGAGGAGCGCGGATGCGCCGCCCCGGCCGGCGGTCCCCTCCCCAAGCGCGCGGCGATACGGGGACGCCCCCGGCAGCGTGCGCTGGAGGGCGACTCCCCCCGTCCCCGCAGGGCCGGCGGAGCCGACCTGTGGCCGGCGGCGGTTTCGGCAAGGCAGCGGGGGCGGGCTCGCGATACCCCCGAAGGTGGGGCCACATCCCACCAGGAGCCGGGTGTCACGAGCGCCATGCCCTCCGGATCGGGGCGGCTTCTTAGTCGGACGAGCGGCGTTGCCCCCGGTAAAGTGGTGGAAACCGCGGCCACCCCACGCTCAGCCGTAACGCCAGCCCCAGCGCGGCCACAGCGGCGAGGGTCAGCGCCGCAGTGAGCGCGACGAGACCGTGCGCGCCGCCGCGGGGCCAGGAAGCCGGTAGCGAACCCTCGTAGTGCGACTGCGGCCCCTCGACGGGCGACGCCGAGACGGTCGAGGCGTCGCGCGCGGACACGGGTTCGCTCGGCTCGGCGGGTAAAGCTGCCGGAGTGGGACGGTGCGCGCCGCTCGCGGAGCGGGGGCGCGGCGCCTCGGCCGGCCCCACAGCGATGGGACTGGGCAAGGAGGCTTCCGCCGGGCTTGGCTGCGTCGGGTGCGGGCCGCGGGCGGACTCGGCTCCGGCGTTGGCCGGTGCGGCATAGGAGCAGCAGGCCAGGACGGCGATGGCGGTCAGGCGTGGGAGCGGGCCGGTGGACATGACGCTGCGCGACCTCCTGTGCGGACGGTGCAACCGCTGTGGATCGAGCGGCGGACGAAGGCACGGGGGCGGGGCGCTGTACCGAGCGAACGGGACCGGCGCGCGCCCGCCCGATGGCCGGCTCAGACCACCGCCGCGCGGGCACGGTGACCGTGACGTCGATGGTGTGGCCCGACAGCCGGCAGGCGGTGAGCCGGGCCCCGTTGGCGCGGGCTGTCTCGCCTGCCACGGCGCAGGCACGCTGCCGCCCTTGGGCGGCCCTTTCGGCTCCGGCGAGGGCGGCCAGATCGGCGGCTGCGGCGGCCCGGTGGCGGTCGACGCGGATACTGGCCACGAGCAGCACCGCCACGGCGCACCACCAGACCAGGGCGCACAGGGTGATCGTCCACACGGTGGCCGAGCCGGACTCGCAGCGCGACAGAGGGCGGACAGTGGGCATAGGGCGGCCTCCTCAACGTTTCACGGAGGGTTCCATGGGCACGCTGGCTCGGCCGCTTACCCGAAGTGGTGAGCCGATCAGTGGCCCCAGTGACACCGGCGCCGAGACCCGCACGCGGGCGAGCCCGGTGGCCGCGCCGATGTCGATGGCGGCACCGGCGGGAGCGATCGAGGCGGTGCGGGAGCGTACCGAGGCGGTATCGTCGCCTCGGGCGAGGGCGCGCGCTCCCGCCCGCGCGGCGTCGACACATTCCAGTTGCACGGCCGCGGCCGTGATGGCCGCCAGCGCGGTGGCCAGGAGCAGCGCCAGGCTCGGCAACGCCACCGCCAGTTCGGCGGTGACGGTTCCCCGCTCCTCGCGCGCCCCGCGGTGCCGCCCACCCACGTCAGCCGCCGACCTGAAGGGCGTTGGTGACCAGCGACGTGATCGTCTCTCTCACCTCTGAGCTGGTCAGGACCGCGTACAGCACAGCGGCGAACGCACAGGCGGCGACCGTTCCCAAAGCGTACTCAGCGGTCGACATGCCGTTCTCGCTGGCTGCCCGCCCGGCCCACAGGGTGTGGAAAACCCGGCCGGTACTGGCTCGAACGGCGTGGATGAGGGACATGGCGGACTCCTATGGACGGCGCGGACGGAGGGGATCTCCGACTTGAAACCAGCATGCGCCGCAGAAAAGCGCGCCGGGAAGCGCGATTTTCTTTGCTGTGGATAACCCACAAGGTTTTCCACAGGATGTGGAAAATAGTGTCATGACTGTGCGAGTGACCCAGCGGTTTCCACCGGGTGGCCATAACCCAAAATCCCAGCGTCCTGAATCGGTTGGCTGCCTCACCACTGGTGCGCCGCCAAATTGCGCGCAGCGCCAAGGGCGAGCAGGGCCAAGACATATACCGGTCTCGCCTCGCCGCCGCGCACCCCTCGGCACCACCGGCTGTGCGGCTGGTGAAATCGGTGCCTCATGAGCATCCACGCGCCCGGGGAGAGGAGAAAGAGAAGGGGGCACGTGAGCCTGTGGATTCATCGTGGCGGGCGCTCGACAATCGCCCCGGTGCTCCCCGCGAGGCGCCGCATCACCGTGCGACCATTTTCGGGCTACGTTCCTTCCGCTCGCGCGTCCGCGCGCGGCGATGAACCCCGTGACCGTACCGCCGCGTCCGCCCCTGGCCCGCTGCGGATTCGTCGGTGATCCGCCCGAGCGTGGCAATCGGCATCGCGTGGGCGCACGCATCACTCGTCGCGGAAACGAATCTTGGCGGGCAGGCCATACCCTCAGACCGATATCACCACATCGCCACATTGACCGCCGGATGCCTGCCATTATCGGTCAGCGGGCCATTCTCGGCCACCGGGACGGGGACGGTGACGCACGCGGTACGAGTCCTGAACTGTACGGAAGTCTCCGGCGTTGCCTGGATAAAGAGCGAGAATACGCAGATATCCGCATTTCGCGGAAGCGAAATCTTTCCCGATCGAGTCGTGGTTAAACCCGCGATCCCCGGCCGATTCCGCAAGAGCGGCGCCGGCATGTGGCAGGGCCGCTGTCGGGCACTGGCAGTGGCCCTGCCTTCTCTGGAGTCTCTTGCTGTGGCCTCAGGTCAGCGCGACCCCGCCTCGGCAGGCTGCTCCGGGCTGTGGGAAGCCTTGCGCGGTGGCTGCGGGGGAGAAGGGAGGAGGGGGAGGAACGGCCCTCCCACTGCTTTCCGCTGTTTCCCGTTTCACCACCGACTACTGGCGAACCGCCCCGTAGGCGTAGGTCAGCCGTAGCCGCAGCACCAGCCGCCGTTCCTCCACCATGGCGGCGCGGTACTCGTCCCAGTCGGGGTGCTCGCCGGCGAGGGTGCGGTAGAGGTCGATGAGTTCCTCCGCGGTGGCGTCGTCGGGGGAGGTGGTCACCGGTGTCAGTTCGGCGTCGCCCTCGGCCACTGCGTAGCTCCAGCCATCGGCGCTGCTGACGTACAGGCTGGCGCGCGGGTCGCGGCGCAGGTTGCGGGTCTTGGCGCGGTCGTCGGTCAGCGACACCCGTACCAGCCGCTCGGCGGGGTCGTAGGCGTAGATGATGTTGGACAACTGCGGTCGGCCGTCCCGCTTGAGCGTGACAAGCGCACCCAGCTTGTGCTGGGAGATCAGGTCGAGGTAGGGGGTGAAGGCGTCGGACATGGGCACGCTCCATGGTCATGTGGCCGGTCGGGTGGAACACGAGGGAGCGTCCACCCCGCCACGGCGGCAGCCGTTGGTGAGCGACGCACCCTCCTCAAGCTGGGCAACATGGCGTGCCGCCGTGCTCTTCCTCGCCAGAGCCGGAACCTATGCACTCTTTTTGGCGGTAGGAGAGCCGTTGGCTCCCGTACGCCAGGATGTGCAATGCACCCCGACGCGCCGGGGTGAGACAGTGGCCCTGCCCCACCTAAGCTCGTCGCCTGGGGCACACGGAGAGATCGCGGTTCGCGGCCTGTGCGTCCTGGCTGAAGAGATCGTGTCGCACTCGAACGGATACACATGGAACACGACCTGGCCCAGGAGCTGGGAACGCAGGAGAGCTGCACCCTGGAGTTCAAGCGCAGTGCCAAGGACCGAGACGCGATCCGCAAGGCGATCTGTGCCCTGGCCAACGATCTCACGGGCAAGGGCGGCGGCGACCTTGTCATAGGGGTCCGCGACGATGGAACCGTCGAGGCCGAGGTCGACACCTCCGACAAAGCGCTGCTCGCCCTCGCTCAGATCCGCGATGAGGGAACGATCCTGGACCGTCCGTCCCTACGGGTGGAAAGCGCGCTTTTCCACGGTGAGCCGGTGGTGTGGATTCACGTCGAGGCGTCACGTACACCGCCTGTACGCCTCAACGGAATCGCCTGGGTACGTCCGGGACCGCTAACCAAACACGCATCGAGCGAGGACGAGCGTGTGCTCATCGAGCGGCGGCGCAGCCAGTCGTTGCCTTTTGACAGCCATCCTGTGCCGGGCAGCGGCGTCGACGATCTGGACTTGCGGCTGTTTCGCGGCACCTATCTCCCCTCCGCTGTGGACCCCGAGGTCATCGAGGAGAACGGGCGCCCTGAACGACAGCAGCTCGCTTCGTTGAACCTGGTTTCCCCTTCAGGTCCGGCGACGGTGCTCGGGCTGCTCCTGCTTGGGATGGACCCGAGCCGCTTCCTCCCCGGCGCCTACACTCAGTTCGTCCGCTACGAGGGGGGTGCGGAGGACAGCGCGGTCATCGACGAGCAGGAGCTACGGACGAACATTGTGGACACCGCCGAGCGGTTGGAGACGATTCTCAAGGGACACATCCACACCCAACTCACCGATGTGAGCGGTTTCCGCGAGCAGGCGTGGCCCGACTACCCGGTCGCAGCCCTGCGCGAGGTGTGCATGAACGCGCTGATGCACCGCAATTACGAGTCGTCGAACGCCCCCACCATGATTAAGTGGTTCGTCGATCGGGTGGAGGTGGCCAACCCCGGCGGCCCCTACGGTCAGGTTCGGGAAGACAACTTCGACCGGGTCAACGACTATCGCAATCCCTCACTCGCGGGGGCGATGAAGAATCTGGGTTATGTCAACCGGTTCGGGCGCGGCATCAGCCGGATGCGGGCAGTTCTGGAGCGTAACGGCAACCCCGCACCGGTTTTCGACGTGAGTGCCCACTCCTGGGTGGTCGTGGTGAGGAGTGGCCGGTGACGTCCATCGCGCTGTTCAACAACAAGGGAGGCGTGGGCAAGACCACCCTCGTCTACCACCTCGCCCACATGTATCAACGGTTGGGCAGGCGGGTCTTGGCCGTTGACCTTGACCCGCAGGCCAACCTCACCTCGATGTTTTTAGACGAGAACGATCTGGCGTACTTGTGGGACGAGACGGACTCCACGTTCCAGCTCCAGCCGGCGCTTTTCTCGAATCTGCCCTCCCAGAGCCCGGGGACCATCGCTGAGGCGGTCACGCCGATCATCGAGGGGACTGGGGACGTGGAGTTGATGGCTCCCACCGAGATCGTCGAGGGGCTGTCGCTGCTGCCGGGCGACCTCGAACTGAGCCGATTCGAGGACGAACTCTCACAGTCGTGGGGACGCAACTTCAACGGTGATCCCAAAGCGCTGCGGGCGACGACCGCTTTCTACCGGATCATCCAGTCTGCGCGACGCGAAATCGTCCCCGACGTCACCCTCATCGACATCGGCCCCAACCTCGGCGCGATCAACCGTGCCGCTCTGTTGTCCTCCGATACTGTGCTCATGCCGCTGGCAGCCGAACTGTTCTCCCTGCGGGGATTGCGCAATCTCGGCCCCACTCTTCGCCAGTGGCGCAAAGACTGGCGGGAGCTAGTGGTGCCCCGAGCGCCGCAGCAGATCGAAGTGCCAGCGGGAACCATGACTCCGCTGGGGTATGTGATCATGCAGCCCACCGTCCGGCTCGACCGGCCGGTGCAGGCATACCAGCGCTGGCTGGAGCGGATTCCGCTGGTCTACGACAAGTTCGTCCTCGGCAATGAGCCCCCCTCGGCCAAGCCCACACACGAGATCGCGACCATCCGTAACTACCGCAGTCTGATGCCGTTGGCCCACGACGCCCGCAAGCCCATGTTCGAGCTGCGCCCAGCCGATGGCGCCATGGGAAGCACGCAAGCCTACGTCCAGACCTGCCGCAGCGAATTCGAGGATCTGACCCGAAAGGTCGACGCACGGCTGGCTGGGCTGCTCCGGGAGTAGTGTCGCGAGACCTCCCCCGGCATCCGCCGAGTCGTTACCGCTGGATACGACACTTTCCATCCGGTTCGCCGAATCCGTCGAAATTTTGCTGAACCACTGTGCCACCGGCTCCGTGTCCCTACTGACAACACGTAAGCGCGCCGCCGACACGCGGTGGGAACCGGTCCCGGCCGCGTGCCCACACTGTGGCCGCAACGAAAGGACACACGGATGCGACGCACGAGCAGGGTCCTCCCCCTCCTCACGGGAGCACTCGCCCTGGCACTGACCACAGGCTGCGGTGCCGTGGGGGACGCTCTCCCGCTGGAACAGTTGAGTCAGGAACAGGACACGGGTGCGGCGGCCGACGGACCGACCGCCGCGCTACAGGTGGCACAGAACGAACAACTGGGTGAGATCGTCACCGACCGGCAGGGCTACACGCTCTACCGCTTTGACGAGGACTCGGCCGACCCGTCGCAGGCGACCTGCACGGGTGGCTGCGCCGAGACATGGCCCCCGGTGCAAAGCGCCGACGAGGTGTCCTTCGAGGGCGGTGACGAGTCGCTGCTGGGCACTGTGGCGCGGCCCGACGGCACCGAGCAGGTCACCCTCAACGGCTGGCCGCTGTACCGCTACTCCGGCGACGAGGCCCCCGGTGACACCAACGGCGAGGGTTTGCAGGACGTCTGGTTTACCGCGGCCCCCACAGGGGGCAAGGCCGCAGCGCAGCAGGCCGGAGCTGAGGACGGGCAAGGCGGTGGGGAAGCCGCTCAAGCCCAGGAGGCGCTGAGCATCACCGGCCACGAACAACTGGGTGAGATCGTCACTGACAAGGACGGCTACACGCTCTACCGCTTTGATAAGGACTCGGCCGACCCGTCGCAGGCGACCTGTACGGGTGGCTGCGCCGAGACATGGCCCCCGGTGACGAGCACCGGCGAGGTGGACTACAACGGTGACACATCGCTACTGGGTACGGTCGAGCGCCCCGATGGCAGTACCCAGGTGACGCTGGGCGGCTGGCCGCTGTACCGCTACTCCGGCGACGAGAAAGCCGGCGACGTCAACGGTGAAGGCGTGAACGACACCTGGTACGCCACGAGCCCGCTGGGCACCAAGGCCAAGGACGAAGGGTGGACCACCGGCTACTGCCCGGCCGGGTTCAGCACCTACGACCACCCCGAGTACGGCACGATCCTCGTCGACGACCAGGGCTACACACTGTACCGGTTCGAGAAGGACACCCCCGAGCCTGCCACGTCGAACTGCGCCGGCGAGTGCGCCAAGAACTTCCCGCCGGTGCTCAACATGGCCCAGTTCACCTACGACGGGGTGGACCCCGCCGACTTCGGTGCCGTGGCGCGCCAGGAGGGCCTGGAGCAGGTGACGGTTAACGGCTGGCCGGTGTACCGCTTCTCCGGCGACAACGCCCCCGGCGACGTCAACGGCCACGACCCCGACACGTCGTGGTTCGCGATGACCCCCACCGGTGGAAAGGCCACCAAGGGCGGCGGCGACAACGGTGGCGACGGGGGTTACTGATCCCGCGCCGGCGCGGACACGTTCGCGCCCCGTCTTCGCTGCGCCGGAGGCCGCTGGGCGGTCTCCGGCACAACGGACCCTCGTGGGCCCCGTGGGCCGCGGCGCCAATCGCTTCCCCGCGGGGTCCACTCTCCTCCTCCTCGTGTCACGCCCATGCCCCGGCTCCCGGCGCCACAACCCCCTCCACGTATCACGATCCGTTTACGAGGATTTGCGTGCTCTACCCCGAACCGAGATGCTAAATCTTCGTCAATGAGCGGCGGGTGCACCATCCCCACACGGGTGTGTCGGGCAACGAGTCTTCGTGACTCCGCTGGCGCTGCTCAGGCGCCAGTTAGGAGGGAGGAGATGGATGGCGGGTTTCAGGCCGCGCCGCGGTCGGCGGTCGAGCGGCGACGACGCGCTGATCAGGTCGCTGTACAACGAGCACGGCCGCGCACTGTTGGCCTATGCCGCCAGACTCACCGGAGATCAGGCGGCGGCAGAAGACGTACTCCAAGAGACGCTGATTCGGGCCTGGCGCAACCCTGACGCTTTGGTCAACGGCAAAGGGTCGGTGCGGGGTTGGCTGCTCACCGTCGCCCGCAACATCGTCACCGATCGAGCCCGTGCCAAGAGGGCGCGTCCCACCGAAGTCTCGGAGAGCCCGGCGAATACCCCGGTGAGCCGCGACCATTCGGAGTCGGTGGTGGATATGGTCACCGTTATGGCGGCCCTCGATTCCCTCTCCGCGGACCACCGTGACGTGCTGGTGGAGGTCTACTTCCGGGGACGCAGCGTCACCGAGGCCGCGGAAGTGCTGGGTGTGCCGCCGGGTACTGTCAAATCACGTTCGCACTATGCTCTGCGTGCGCTGCGCAAGGAGTTCGGGGGCCGCGAGGTTGCGCTGAAGGGGGTGGCGGGATGAACGCCGCGTCACACGATAACCAGTTGCTTGGTGCTTACGTGCTCGGCACGCTGGACCCCCAGGAGATCTCGGGCATGGAGACCCATCTCGCCGACTGCCCGGCCTGTCGCGACGAACTCGAAGAGTTGCAGGCCATCCAGGAGAGTCTCGGCGAGTTGCCTCCTGAGGCGCTGCTCGACGGTCCGCCGCAGGGCGGTGAACTGGCGTTGCAGCGCACTCTGCGCCAGGCCGACGAGGAACGTACCTCGCAGCGGCGGCAGCGCTGGCTGCGTATGGCTGGGGCGGCCGTGCTCGTCGGTGTTTTGCTGGTCGGGGGTGGCGCTGCGGCCGGGTACGTGTTGACAGGGGGCGCCTCGCCGTCGGGGCCGGACGCTACGGAGCTACCCGAGTTGGCTTCGGGCAGTATCGTCGCCTCGAACGAAGACCCACAGACCGGTGCGCAGGCCACGGTACGGCTCCAACCGGCTGTTGCCTCAGCCGAGGTCCAGGTGGACACCGTGATCACCGGCATTCCAGCGGGTGAGGAGTGCGAGGTTGTGGTGCTCTCCGACGACGGCACGGGCGAAGTCGCGGCAACCTGGACCGTTTCCCCCGAAGCCGCGGCCGGTTCCAGTAAACCGAGTGGCGTCACCAGCATCGCCAAGGAGGACATCGCCTCAGTGGTGGTGCGCAATGTTGAGGACACCGAGTTCGTGGCCGTTCCGTTCTGAGCGTCGGCGACGCAGGAGCCCCATGCCGAATGGTTCTTCCCGGGAATCGCCTGTACCGGGTACCGGCCCTGCGACCTGTGGGCCGAGATCGAGCACGCCCGCCGGCAGTGGGAGGAGGCAGCCCCCGGCCGCGACCGACTCAGCGACACCCCAGCCCCGCCCGGGGGGCTTTTCGTGTATTCGGTTAGCTCCGCGCCGCGGTCGCGAACGTTTCCGTGGGGTGCGGGCAGCCATGTCCGCGAGCGGCTCCGGTCTTGCGTAGGGCCGATGGTTCTCTCGCGCGCCGGCAAGCTCTTTCCCGGCCTTGCCGGCGCGCGGCGAACGGGGTGAAGAGGGGGCGATTCAGGGGGCACCGTCGTCGGGCAGTATTGGCTGCCTCGCGACACCGTGGTCGTCGGCGGGACCGCCGCTGCCGGAAGCGTCCTAGGTATCGAGTTTGTAGGCAATGGGCTCTGGGGCCGGCGGCGGCATGACTCCAGCTCGTAGGGACCCTCCCGCCCGCAGCGGCCCAGTCGGCGATCTTTTCGGCAGGGGCTGCCCCGTGCGGTTCGCCGGTAGCTGGCACCGGTTCGGCGCCGCTGATGGTCTCTCGGAATTAGGGCGTCATGTGCGCGTCATGAATATCGGGCCAAGATGTCTTTTACAGATAACAACACGGTCGTCCGTCATGTGCTCTCACCGGGCAAACATGTACGGCGACCTGGCGCCACCGGCGCGATGAACGGGCCTTCCCCGTTCATGGTGGTGTTTGCCGTGTGCCCCGGTGCCTCTGCCGGGGCACACGAAATCCCCTATCCCCCAACGAGAGGACTCTCGATGCCCCGTCGACCTCGCTATGAGCCCAGCGCCTACATTGACCGCTTCGAGCGAGGCATGAGCATCACCGAAATCGCTACCGATCTAGGGGTCTCCTACGACACCGTCCGGCGTACCCTGGCCCATGCCGGTTTTGCCCGCCGTGGTCCCGACCCAGCCGACACCTCCGAGTACGTCCACCGCTACGAGCAGGGCGAGAGCATCCGCCAGATCGCGATCGACACCGGTGTCTCCTACGGCGCTATCCGGCGCGCGCTCCTCGCCTCCGGGGTGACGCTGCGTCCCCGGGGCGGGAGACGGCAGCGCCGGCACACGTGACCCTCACGTTCTCCGCTACGGCCGGGCGAAGGTCGCCGTGTCCTCCCTCTGGACAAGGGCCAGGGCCACATGGGTAATCTATTTAGGTGTGCCTAACCGTAGTCGCGGCTATTCGGCTGCGGTTGGCCCCGGGATGTCCGCAGCGTTTGCGCGACGGTCATGGCGGGGCCATGGCTCTTTCGCCCGCCACGACGTTTTGAGGGGACCATGCTGCTGGAGCAAGAGCGTCGAGACCTCTGCCTGGCCGCCCGTCAGATGGCCGGAACCGGTCTGGCCACCGGGGAGTCCGCCACGATCAGTGCGCGGACCGGCGAGCTGATCGTGGTGACGCCCGCCGGGGTCGCCTTGGACCACCTAGAGCCGATCGACTGTCCCGTCTTGTCCACTGACGGCCGCATCCTTGAGGGGCGTCGTCAGCCCGCCGCCGAGACCACCCTCCACACGGGGGTGTACCGCGCCACCGACGCGGTCGCCGCCGTACAGGCCCACTCGCCCGACGCGGTTGCGGTGTCGGCGACCCTGGCCGAACTGCCTCCGGTTCACCACGCTGCCGCGCGGTTGGGCGGGGCGGTCCCGGTCACCGACTACGCCACATACGGCACCGCTGAACTTTCCGACCAGGCCAGTAAGGCGCTCAAGGGTAAACGGGCCGCCCTACTGTGCAACCACGGCGCCCTGGCGTTGGGCCACAGCCTGGCCCAGGCCGTCGAGCACGCCCACCTCCTGGAGTGGCTGTGCGGAGTCTACATCCGTGCCCGCTCGCTGGGGGAACCGCGTGTGCTCTCCGAGGACGAGCTAGCCAAGGTACGCCAGCGCGACACCTACGCCTGGGCCGGCCCCGACATTCTCTAGCCCCGTCCGGGGCTGTCTCCTGCCGCGCTGCGGTGGTCGGGCCGATTGGGCGCCGTCGGCTTGGCGTTCAACCGTGCTGCTCGGTGCTGCCGATCCGGGGAAAGGGGGTCAGCGAGAACACCACCTCCACCGGCACCTCGAAGTACTGCGCGATCCGCAGTGCCAAGTGCAGGCTGGGGCTGTACTCGCCTCGCTCCAGGTAGCCGACCGTCTGGTAGTGCACCCCCAGTGCTTCGGACAGGTCGCGTCGGGAGATGCCGCGTTCGGCGCGCAGCATGGCGATGCGGTTGTAGATGGCCTCGCCCGCTTGCTCGGACTTTCCCCGCGCCGAGGCACCTGATTGTCGACTTCCGGCCATGGCCGTCCATCCTAGGTCCATGACGCCGGACCCCCTGCTGTGACCGGGATCTGGCGCTCGCCGCTGTTGGTTCAGTCATGCCACACGCTGCATGGCCTTGTGGCGGCGCTGCTCCACCACGGCCCCCGACTCGCGCCGCGCCATGCGGCGCAGTACGAACGGGGCGATGAGCAAGCCGGCCACCGCCCACGCGCCCAGGACGCCGGCCGCCTCCAGATGCCGCCACGATTCCCCGATCTCCACGCTGGCCAGCGCATCGGGCAGGAACGCCGAACGCATGCTCATCGCGAGCCAGTAGACGGGAAACACCTGAGCGAGCACCTGCACCGCCTCGGGCATCACGTCGATCGGGAAGAACACGCCAGAGATCAGGCACACCACCATCAGCGGCAGCACCGTCACCCCCATGGCGGCGCGCGGGCTGGGCAGCAGCGATCCCAGGATCGCGCCCAACGGCATGGTGGCCAGTATCCCCAGCGGTACGCTCCACAGCAGTACGAGTAGCCCGCTCGTATCCCCGGAGGGCAGACCGTCGAAGACCAGTATCGAGGGCACCAGGAAGACCAGCATGCTCAGCAGCGTCATCGCCGACACGCACAGCACTTTGCCACCCATGTAGCCGGTCATTCCCCGGGGCATAGCCTTGGCTCGCAGCAGGGTGCCGTCCTCACGCTCAGCGGTGAGGAATTGCGCCGTCGACAACACCGACCCGGTCACCAGCAGCATCGCCACCACACCGGGCACCGTGACGGCCAGGTAGGACAGGGAGGTGCCTGCGATACCGGGCATGTCGGCGCCATCGAGGAACGGCCGCTGGAACATCAGCACGAACAGGAAGACCAGGCTGAAACCGAAGTAGTTCCACAGGTCCTGCGGGCTGGTGAAGGACTGGCGGAACTCGATCCAGCCGCGCCGCAGCGCCAATCGGATGGCGTGAACTCTCGGATTCATATCACTCCTCCTCGAAGCTGGTCGTGTCGATGTCGTCGGCTTCGCCGCTCTCGTGGCGTTGCACCAGCGTCATATAGGTGTCCTCCAGCGTCGCCCGGCGGATGTCCAGGTCGGCGACGTCATCGCCGTACTCCGCAAACAACCCGCGCACGAACCCGGTCACGTCGGATGTGGCGTGGACGTAGCGTTCGCCGTCGATGCTCCAGTGCACCTCGGATTCGCGCGAGACCCGCCGCGCCAGCTCGTCGGGGCTGCCCTCGGCGACGATGCGGCCTCCCGCCAGGATCAGGATGCGGTCGGCGAGCTTCTCGGCCTCGTCAAGGTCGTGGGTGCTCAGCAGGATCGTGGTGTCCTCGAAGTCGGCCAGGTTGTGCACGACGTCGTGGAATTCGCGACGGGCCTCGGGGTCGAAACCGGCGGTGGGCTCGTCTAGGAACAGCAGTTCGGGGCGGCCCACGATCCCGATCGCGACGTCGAGACGTCGCCGCTGCCCACCGGACAGTGAGTTGACGCGCTTCTCGGCGTGTTCGCTCAGCCCCACCCGGGCTAGCAGTTCCGTGACGTCGCGCGGGCGGGGACGCAGCGGCGTGGAGTGGGGCTGGTAGTAGCCACCCATGTGGGCCAGAAGTTCGCCCACTTTCCACTTGCCGTGGTCGCGCCAGGACTGCAACACGATGCCCAACCGGGAGCGCCAGTCCTCGTCGCCGTGGGCCGGGTCGACGCCGAGCACGCTGACCTCTCCGGCCGAACGCATCCGGAAGCCTTCCAGGATTTCGATCGTCGTTGTCTTCCCGACCCCATTGGGCCCTAGCAACGCCACAACCTCGCCGCGCCGCGCGGTGAGGTCCACTCCGTCCAGGACGTCCACCTGGCCGTAACGCATCCGCAGGCCACGCACGTCCAGGGTGACCTCGGTGTCGGCGGATCGGGGGGAGTGAGTGGCCACACGTGTCTCGTCAGCCACGGTCATAGTTCTCCGCTCTCCACTACGTACTACGTAATTACTGCTTCAATTGATAGCACTCATGCTACATATAACGAAAGAGGTGTTGTCGATAAAGTAGGAAATACCTCGCTCACCAGCACTAATGGCAAAGAGTCCCACCGGACAGCACAGCCGTTCCCCGCCCGCCGCGCACCAGCGGGCACCCGCGGAGCCGATGACCGAAACGAGAGCGGCGGATGAAGTACGGCGGCCCCTCCGTGCGGGGCCGCTGGGCGGTTCCAAGAGGAGTGTGGCGCCCCGGGGCGCCGCTTCGCGGCGGCAGGGAGCGTCCCGTTCCCCGGAAAGAGCCGGTTGTGCTCACCGGCTGGCCACGAGCAGGTGGTGGCTATAGCCCAAGAGTCGTGGCGCGGGCGAGGAGGCGGGCTCCGGCCGGGACACCTCGGCGGTTGCGCGGCGAGCGGCTCAGAGTGCACCGCCCACGGCGGCTCCGCAATAGGCGGTTCCCAACCCGGCGGCCAGGCTGACGACCGCGTTGAGGAGGGCCAGGGTGCGTTCGCCGTCGCGGGCCAGTTGCACTGTCTGGTAGCCGAAGGTGGAGTACGTGGTCAGCGCGCCCAGCGTTCCGGTCCCCAACAGCGCGCCGACCTGGTGGGGCAGTGGGGCCGCTAACAGCAGTCCCAGACCAAAGGAGCCGATGACGTTGACCACGCACGTTCCCCACGGGAACCCGGATTCATGCCGTGTCTGCACGAACCGGTCGATCAGGTAGCGCAGTGGAGCCCCGACGGCAGCACCGAGCGCCACGAGCAGCGGGGTCACCGGTGCCGCCCGATCGGCGTAGGGGCCTCACGCGGGTGCGAACGGCGCCGCAGTACCGACTCGGCCAGCACCGAACCCGCCCATACCGCTAGGAGCGCGCTGGCGAGTGTGCCCGCCAGATAGCTCAGCGCTGTCGCCACCTCCCCGCTCTCCACGAGCCGCGCGGTTCCCGTCATCGCTGTGGCGAATGTCGTGTAGCCACCCAGCACCCCGGTGCCGAGGAAGGGGCGAACCAGCCGCCACCGCGGCCCAGCTCCGGCGATGGCGACCATCAAGATCCCGATCGCGAAACAGCCCACGACGTTGACCACGTACACCGGCCAGGGAAACGTTCCCGGCACCGGCGGGAGCGTCTGCGCCACCCCCCACCGGGCGAGCGCGCCCAGCGCACCGCCGACCGAGACGGCCAGTAAGACGGGCCCCAGCCGCTCGGGGGGCTCACCACGCGACCGGGAGGCGCCCAGATCGACATCGGGGGCGACGGGTTCGGTTCGCGGGTCGGGCGTATTGGGCACAGTCGTCTCCTATCAGCGTTTCCGCACACTGACAGGGACCGTTGGCGCTATCTTCGTCGCGGTTTCGCCCCCGCGTGCTCGAAGGTCGCACTCGGCGGGCACGGTGGGCCCCACCACCGCCAGCGATTGTATCGCCTGCCTCCGATAACGGGTTCAGTGCACTACATACTTCCGCAGCAGTTCGTTGACCCGGTCACCCTGTTCGATATTGGCCAGGTGCGCGGCCCCCTCGACGATCTCCAGTTGCGCCTCGGGGATGCCGTCGGCCAGCCGCTGTCCGTGCCCCGGCGGAGTCGCGGGGTCGTGGGCGGCGGAGATCACCAGTGTGGCGGCGCGGATCTGGCCGAGCTTGTGGCGCTGGTCGGCGTTGGTGAGGGCGTCGCAGCAACCGGCGTAGCCGGTCGTTGCGGTGGCGCCGAACTCCTCACCCAGCCGCGTCACCGTACCGGGGTGGGAGATGGTGAAACCGGGGGTGAACCAGGGGCGGGTAGCTTCTTGCTGCACTTCAGCCATGCCGCCGGTGCGGACCCGTCGCCCGATGCGGCGCCAGCGCGCCGCCGGCGGGCACGCGGTCGTGCAGAGCAGGGCCATACGCCGGACCCGCTCGGGCTCGGCGGCGGCCAACCACAGTCCCACCACGCCGCCCAGCCCAGCTCCGATCACCGAGAACCGCTCCTGGTCGTAGGAGTCGAGCAGGTCGAGGATATCGCCGCCCAGCTCCGCGATGCTGTAACTGCCCTCAGGCGCCGGTGAGGCGCCGTGGCCGCGGTGGTTCACTCGGAGCACCCGCGCGCTGCGCGTGAGTTCGGCCATTTGAGGGGCCCACATCGACCACTGTGTTCCCAACGCGGGCAGCAGGATCACCACGGGAGCGTGGCGTGGCCCGTCGAATCGGTGCTGCAAGGGAACCAGGGCCATATGTAACCTCCGGGAACGGCGGTTCAGCAAAGCTTACCCGTATCCAGGCCCCTGCTTCAGGGCTTTTCGTGGAAGTCGGCGTTCCAACCCCGTGCCATCGCCGTACCAAGTCAGTCACAACAGTTACCCCCTCCCTGTGTGAATGTGATGCCTATCACTTTCTTGGTGGAAGAGTAGTCACGGATAGGAGATCGCGGGGTGGTGGCGTCCTGCCCCACAGGTGCCGGCGCTGAGGCTGTGGCTTGCGTCGCTGGTGCGCCGTAGCCGGGGCGGCTACCTCTTCAACGGGGCCTTACCCTCAAGCGAGAGGAGAACTACCAGGTCATCCCGTGGCGTGATGGAGCTGCGTCCAAGCACAACGTTGGCAACACCAAGGCCGGCGAGGTAAAGATCCGGCAGTACAGCCCCGGTAGGGCGGCCACCCTGCTCGGGATGTCCCTGCCCGATTCCCCGCGGCTGTTCCCGCTGCTGCGCCAGCTTGCCCGGCAGCAGGGCTGGCCCACCAAGAAGCCGAAGCGCTGAGACGCGCGGCAACCGGGCGCGAGCGCCGGTCTTACCTTGACGGGTACAGCAGTTCCAGGCCAAGGGTGGTGAGACTTTGGCGGACCGTGTTGCCGTGACGTTCGCTGGCCACCAGTCCGGCCTCACGCAGCAGCGTCGCGTGCTCGCTAGCCGAGGAGGGGGAGATGCCGACTTCGCGTGCGAGTTCGCCCCTGGTCTGCTCGGTGCACAGCGACCGCAGTACCGCGGCGCGGGTCTGGCCCAGTAACCGTCCCAGTACCTCGGTCGTGGGACCTGTTCCCGCGGCGGCTTTGGCTAGGAAGGACACTGGTGGGTGTTCGAGGGGCACATCAGCACGGGCGGTAGCGAACTGTCGAGGAAGGTGACCGGGTTTCTCACGCAGCAGAACGCTGGTACCAGCAGCAGGCCGCGTCCGCTCAGGTGCAGGTCCTGCTGTACGCCGTAGTTGATCTCTACGGTGCTGGGCAGTCTCGTTCCGGTCGGTGCCTGCCGTGCAAGGGGAGCGATCGGGGGACGTTTCGGGGGTACCCTCCCGGGCCAAGCGTGCGCTGCGTTCGACGACCCCGTAGATGTAGCTCCGGTAGGGGCGCAGCGCGACGTCGAAGTAGCTGTTGAGCGCTTGGCCCAGCCAACGCATCGCTGCCGTGTCCTTGCGCATGAGCGCATTGGTCCAGGTGGGGCTGTTCCCCTGTCCGTAGCGCAGGTCCAGACTGAGGAAGTCCGGCGAGTAGCCTTCTGGCGGCACCAGTTCGAGGAGGCGTCTGCCGTGGTGGAGCAGCCGGTGCAATACACGTTGCCGCCACTGGCCAAAGACGAGTCCCTCGGAAGCCTCCCCGAGCATGTACAGGCTGAGCACCATCTCCCACATGGGCTCAGGCCGGGAGGCGATGCGTAGCCGCTGCCAGTCCCGGTCAGAGAAGTGAATCCGCAGCATCCCGTCCGTTCCCGTTCCTCTGGCGGCCCGCTGCCGGCAAAGTGCTCACGGCAATCGTGGTGAGGCCCGTAGGGGGCGGCGACATTGGTGTGGGGCCCTCGGCGTGTTCGCCGGATAATCCATGAGTCCCGCCGGAAGCGTGTCCCAGAACGCCCGAAGCTGGCGTTGCCGAACCCGGTCACCGACAAACCGCCCTCCAAAGCAGCGGTTCCCCAGCTTTAGGTATCGCCGTTCGAGGTAACGCCACTGCCCTGGGCAGTGGCTATGGCGGCTGCGTGACGAAAGTCATGCCGCTGCGACTGCCGCGACGCGGCGCCGATCCCTGCCGGATGGTGTCCTGCACGCTTACGGTCGGCGATACCGGAGGCGTGACATGCGGGCCTGGCTGACCTGGGGAAACGGGGGTACGTGCGGCCGTCCCGTGCGGCCCCGGTTTCGGCGGTGATGGCTGTGACGCTTGCGCGGCGCGGGGTTTCGGACTGCGGGCCGCCGTATGGCGGCGGTACGCGCGTCGCCAGGAAAGGGGTGCCCGGAAATGCGCGAGGGCCGCCCCCGTGTCCCCCCTCAAAATCACGGAGACGGCCCTCGCCTCGGGAGCGGTCGCGGACTCCTCCCCCCTGGAGTCGCGACCTTTGGAAGGTCCGCGAGCGAGATTCGGTCTTTCCTCTCTCGCTCTGGTACGTACATTACCCATCCTGATCTGCTGTAACAACCCTCAGTCACAGAAAATTACTTAAAGTAATTTCCATTCATAGTTCTACTCCTGACCAAGCGGACAGCTCGGACGGTAAACGGGGGGTGAGGTGGGAGGGGCCAGCGCTCCCCATAGCCTGGGAGCGTGCGACTTTCCCTGCTGCGACCTCGCTGGTTGGCCATTCACCTAGCAGCGTTGCTGATCGTGTGCGGCTGCGCCACATTGGGGTACTGGCAGTTCCTCCGAGCCCAGCAGCCCACTCTGGAGCAGGTCACTAACCAGGCGCAGGATCTCGCCGCGGCGCGCGATGTCACCACCGTGCTGCACCCCGGGGAGTACATTCCTGCCTCCCTGGAGAACCAGGCCATAACGGCGACCGGTCGCTACGACACCGAAGCGCAGTTGCTGGTACCGGCCCGCCACGACGGCGAGCGCGGCTACTACGTGATCGTGCCGCTGGTCACCGCTGCCGATACCGCTATCACGGTCAACCGGGGATTCATCGACGAGGCGACCGCCGCGCAGGGGCCACCCCCAGCCGGCGAAGGGCGAATCACCGTTCGGGGGTGGCTGCTATCGCCGCAGGAAGAGGGCGCCGAAGGCTACTCGGCGATGTCGGTACCCGACGGCCAGGCCGCACGTATCGCCCCGGCGCTGTTGGTCAACGAGTGGCCCTACCAGCTCTACGCCGGCTACCTCAACCTCGCTGACCAGAACATCCCCCCCTCGGCTGCGGCCCGGGCCGCCTTGCAGCCGGTCGACCCGCCCGAGCCGCCGACCGAGATCGACTGGGACTGGGGCAACGTCAGCTACGCCGCCCAGTGGTGGGTCTTCGGCGGTGCCGCCATCGTCTTTTGGGTATCGCTGGTGCGTCGCGAGCTCCGCAGCGGTGAACCAGCCCACGAAGAGGGTGAGCACGCCGGCGGGGACGGCGAGAGCAGCCCCTCGTGCGCCCCGCAGGTTCAGCGCTTCGGTGCCTCGGCCGACTCCGACTGACCCCCCGCGGAGCCGGCCGCCAGTGCCGCTTTCTCCTGCCGTGCCACGCGGCGCTCCACGAAGAAGCCCAAGAAGGGGATCGTCCCCGCGATCATGACCCCTACCGCCTTAGGCGCCCCCCAGCCACGGCCGATCGCCAGCCACAGCACCGCCAGCACGTAGACCATGTAGATGTAGCCATGGGGAATGGCGATTGCAGGCATCAGCCAGGTCTCGGGATCGAAGAGGTATTTCGCCGGCATCGCCACGAACGTGAGCAGGAGCAGCCACACGCCTGTCACATAGGCGAGTACGCGGTAGATCGCGAGTGAGAGACGCTTGCTATCCACGACTAAGGGCACCTCGATGATCGGACCGATTTTGCCCTTTGAGCCTATGTGCTGTCCCGCGTCCCTCCGCAGCGGGGCGGGTCACGACGCGCGGGAGCGGCCAGGGCTCTTCCACCGGCCGTCGGAGACCGTGGTCCATGCCTGCGGGATGGTCCGTAGCGCGATATAGGAGTCGATGAGGCGCATCGGCAGGAAGAACATGCCATAGATCAGGTAGCTTGGCCGGCGCCGAATCGTCGCCATGAGGCAGGTGAGGATGTAGTCCGGTATGAGCAACCCCACCGCGATCGCCGTCAGGGGAAGCAGCGCGCCGACCGCGCTGTAGCCGGCGGAGTACCACCCCAGTTCGAGCGCCGCCCCACCAGTGAGCGGGGGCAGCAGCATGAACACGCCCAGCGCCGCGGTCCCCAGCAGCAGGACAGCCACCAACACGATCTCCACGATGTAGAAGAACAGCGCGAACCAGAACAGGCTGGGCCACATGCCGTGGCGCCGCACCGTCTGCCAGAACCCCAGCGACCAGCGCCGGACCTGGCTGACGTAGTCGCTCAGGGTGAAGGGGTCCTGGCAGTAGGCCCTGGTCCCGGGGTTCATCGAGATCCGTCCCAGGCGCTTGTGGTGCACCTCGAACGTCATGTTGAAGTCCTCGATGACCAGACCCTTGGGGTTAATGTGGAGCTGCTTGAGCACGCTGCTGCGGTAGGTGCTGGCGAACCCGGGCACGATGAAGGTCGTGCTGGTGTAGCGCCAGGTCTGCCCGAAACGGATCAGGTACTGTAGCAGCCAGTAGAGGCGGTCGCGGTAAGCGGAGATGAGCCGCCCGAGCAGTGAGCGCTCCTTGGGTTTCCACTCGGCGACGACGAACCCGGCCACCGCGGCGACCGTGGGGTCGGCAAGCTGGCGCCGCGCACCCTCAATGTACTTCTCGTCCAACTCGGTGTCGGCGTCGAGAATCACCACGCCGTCGTAGTTGTCGGTCAGGTCGAACTCGGAGATGACGGCCTCGATCGCGCCGGCCTTACCGCGGTTGGACAGCAGCTCCAACACGTTGACACCGGTCTCGGCAGCGATATCGGCGGTGGCGTCCCGGGAACTGTCCGAGACCACGTAGATGTCCCACCGGTTGAACAGTCGCAGAGCGGACTGGATGGCGGCGTCGATCACCGGCTCCTCGTTGTGGGCCGGGATGATCACGGCCAGCGACATCGGTGCCGGCTCGCCGGAGTCGGTGCCGCTGGCGCTCGCATCGGTGGGGCCGGCGAGCGCGCCGGTACCACCAGCGCCGCCGGCGCTCGCTAGGGCCTCCCTCGAACTTCCGGCGCCAGCCGTGGCGTGGACCAGCACATTCGTACCGTGACGGTCAGCCGTTCGCACCCGACCGCTGTGGACCGCTGCGGCCCCCCTGCGCTGCTGCGAGCCTCGGCGCGCCAGCACGGCTCGGACGGAGTCGTCTCCCAGTCGGAGCAGGCCGATGAACCCCCACACCAGCAGATTCACTCCTAGGGCGAGCCATAGCAGCAGCATGGTGGGCGTGCCCGCACTGGCGTTGTCCAGCGCGTATCCGAACCACCGGACGAAGAGGACGACTGCCAAGGACAGGGCTATGAGCCCTGCCAGCCAACTTCCAATGAAACGCGCAGTGCGCACAGGCGGGCCTCCGAGGTGAGCGGGTGCGGACTAACGGCACGGGTGCAGGCTGACGGCATCTGACAGAGCCGGCGTTAAGGTGACGTCCTACGTGACAGAAGAGTTCACGTGACATGGCGTCCTAAGTAGGCCACATGAATCTTATGTCCATGCTTGCCACACTCGGAACCCATTGATCCAATACCGGGAGGAGATTTTTCGCAACCTGATCTATACGAGTTTTATTCGTATTTGCTACAGAGATCGTTACTTGGCCGGCCCTGCGGTTGTATCAGTGTCTCGCGTCACGAAGACGGAATGACTCTCGGTGGTTAAGTCTTCGTGATTTTTACAGAGTGTAAAAAAATTATTGCGGAGAGGAAGCTACCGTGCGCGTCGCCATGCACCAGCCGCACTATCTGCCTTGGCTGGGCCTCATCGACAAAGTTGATCGCTGTGACCTGTTTATCGTCCTCGATCACGTGCAGTTCGAGCGCAAAGGATGGCAAAACCGTAACTACGTGGCTTCCAAAGATGGTCCGCTCCTTCTCACGGCCGCGGTCGTGCAACGCAGCCGCGACGAGCGGATCCTCGACAAGGCCCTTGACGATTCGCAGCCATGGCGGGAAAAGCACCGCCGTGCCATCGCTGAGCACTGCTATCGCGCCGCTCCCTACTGGAAGGACTACGCTTCCAGCATCCTCGAACTCTACGAAACCCCCTGGCAGGGTCTGACCGATCTGGCCATGGCCTCGACTCGGCTGATCCTCGACGCCTTCGGCATCGACACTCCCATCCTCTACTCCAGTGAGATGGGTGAGTTCCCCGGCCAAAAAAGTGAACTTTTGGCCCAACTCTGTGCCAAAGTCGGCGCCACGACCATGCTGTCCGGTGACGGTGCGCGAGGATACGTCGACCTTGAGGTCTTTCGGCGCTACGGCGTCGACGTCGAATGGCAGAACTTCCAGCATCCGGAGTACCCGCAGCACAACCGCGCTAACGCCGAGTTCCTACCGCGGATGGCAGCTCTGGACATGCTGTTGAACGTCGGCCCGGGAGGTATCGAGACGCTGCGCGCCGCGCGCTCCTCCGAGGTCGATGAGTAAGCCGCGCATCGTGCGTGGCAACCATAACGGGCGCGTGGACGTCTGTGTCTTAGCAGGACATATCACGCGCTGCCTGGAATCGGCACTCTTTCAACCATGAGGACGTGGCATGATGATCGACTGGTCCCGCGAGCGGGTGCTCATCTTCGCTCCCCACCCTGACGACGAGACGTTGGGGTGCGGAGGTCTCATGAGCAAGGCCAGGCAGGCCGGCGCTGAAGTGTACGTGCAGTTCATCACCGTCGGCGACACCGCTGATGTGTCACCCAAAGGTTTCTCCAGCGCCGATGAGCGCCACGGGGAGATCAAGAAAGTCGCCGACTTCTTCGGATGGCGCGACTGGCACATTGCCTTTCCCGGTGATGAGTACCACCTCAAGCTCGACCGGTTGCCTCGATTCGAACTAGCCAACGCGATCGAGCGCCACAGTCCGCTGGCTATCTCCGAACTGGAGCCCAGTATCGTCATCGCGCCGCACCGCACCAGCTACAACCAGGACCATCAGGTCACCGCTGAAGCCATCCACACCGCACTGCGGCCTTCCAACACCAAGCAGCGCCACCATCCGCGCCTGGCGTTGACCTACGAGGAGGCTGCTGACCAGTGGCGTTACGATATGGCGCCGTCGCCGCAACTGCTCGTCGAGCTGAATGAGAACAATATCGACGACAAAATCCTCGCCATGCGGCTCTACGGTACCCAGATCCACGAGCATCCCCACACCCGTTCCGAGCAGACACTGCGCAGTCTCGCCACGCTACGGGGGATGCAGGGCGGGGTCGCCTTTGCCGAGGGCTACCACGTCATGCGCTGCCTCGCCTAAGGCCACCACTCACCTGGTTCACCAAAGATGGTCCACGAATGCCTTTTGGAGGAGGAAACACGTTGCAGGCCGTAGTCACCGGCGGCGCCGGGTTTATCGGTTCACATTTGTGCGACTACCTGATTGCCCACGGGCATGAGGTAGTCGCACTCGACGATATGTCAACCGGGTCGGAGGACAATCTTCAGCAGCTCGTTGGCAATCCTTCGTTTGAACTTGTCAAGGGATCTATTCTTGACAAAGAGCTGGTCAACGACCTCATCTCCGGCTCCGACACTGTGTTCCATCTGGCGGCCGCCGTGGGCGTGCACACCATTGTCGACAATCCTTTGTCGTCGTTGCGTACCAATCTGCATGGCACGGAGAACGTGGTCGAAGCGGCTGCGGAACACGGCGCGCGCTACATGGTCGCCTCTACCAGCGAGGTCTACGGCAAGAACGATTCCGACGGCCTCACCGAAAACGCCGACCGCATTCTGGGCTCCCCGCTGAAGAGCCGGTGGTCCTATGCGGCGGCGAAAGGGCTCGATGAGCTGGTCGCCTATGTCTACGGAGAAGAGACCGGGCTGCCCTGCGTCATCACGCGGTTTTTCAACATCGTCGGTCCGCGCCAGACCGGCCGCTACGGCATGGTGGTCCCCAGGTTCGTCTCCCAAGCGTTGGCGGGCGAACCTATCACCGTCTACGGTGACGGCCGGCAACGGCGCTGCTTCGGATCGGTCTTCGACATCATTCCCGCCGTCGTGGAATTGCTGGAGAACCCCAGCGGCCACACGCAGGCGGTCAACCTCGGCGGCATGGAAGAGGTGTCGATCAAGGGGCTGGCCGACCGGGTCATCCAGCTCACCGGCTCCAGCAGCGAAATCCGTTTCATTCCCTACGAGGACGCCTACGGCGCAGGCTATGAGGACATGCAGCGCCGCATGCCCGACACCACTCTTGCCAGGCAACTCATCGGCTACGAGCCGCAGCGCTCGCTCGACGACATCATCATGTCGATCATCGAACACAAGCGCGCTGACGCTGAGCCCTCGCCGGCTGCCATCCGCTGAGGACGCCATGCCCAGCGGTGTCTGCACCGTCAGTTCAGCGCCGCGGTCACAACGACCGCGGCGCTGAGCAGCGCCACGGCCAGGCTCACCACGATCAGCGCCCATGGCCGGGCCAGTGGGGCGGCGGGGCGCCCGGTGGCGTCATCGTGTCGACCGTGCTCGGTCGAGCGCCAGCGCCGGCGCAGGTGCATCAGCACAACAGCGCAGACGACGAGCACGCCCAGCGCCGGGAACAGTCGTGCCACTGTGATGGCCGTCGCGCCGGGCGAGGTCAGCGCCGCAGAGAGCGTGTCGACGAACGGGTCGCGCACGTAAAGCAGCGTGGTCACGATCACTAGGATGAGTGTGCGCTGCCACGACATCAGCGTGCGCTCGGGCTGTAGCCCAGGATCGGGGCGGACTCCGCGTCTCACGGCCAGAAGTTCCCTACGAGTACCACCGCGCAGACCACCATCACCCCGACCGTGGTGACGACCGGCAGGCTGCTTGTGGGCAATGGCCGGCCGTGGCGCATCGCGCGTTGCACGCGATACCAGCGCAGCGGCGCGTAGACCGTGATGACGACGGCCAGCCCGGCCAGCGCCAGCCCCACAGCCAGCCGCAGCCCGGGACGCCACTCCAACGGGACCAGGTGCAGCACCGCCACCGCGCCGGCGATCAGCCCAAGCGCCGTACGAATCCAGGCCAGGAAGGTGCGCTCATTGGCGAGGGTGAAGCGGTAATCGGGCTCCTCGCCCCCGTCGTCACCCTGGCCTCGCGCGGGCGAGGCAGCCGGCATCAACCTCACCACCCTTCCCCAAGTCGGTGTCTGCGCAGCTCACAGCCTCTGTCTATAGTCACCTGACGAGGGTAGCCAGGATCTCTTTTTCCGCCCAAGTCGGTATTGACCAGGTGTTTTGTCGGGTTTTTGGCGGGGCGGGTCGTCGGCTTGCCCACCCTGGGGAGCGTATGGAAGAAAACAGCGAGCACGACCGCTGTAGCAAAGACGAGACCCAATCCGCTCGCAGGAGAGCCACGTGGCAACCATCGAACTAACCAAGGACAACTTCAACCAGACGCTCACCGAGAACGACTTCGTGCTCATCGACTTCTGGGCGTCCTGGTGCGGCCCGTGCAAGACGTTCAGCCCAATCTTCGAGAAGGCTTCCGAGCGGCACACCGATCTCACCTTCACCACCGTCGACACCGAAGCCCAGCAGGAGCTCGCCGCCAGTTTCGACATCCAGTCGATTCCCACCCTGATGGTGGTGCGCGACAAGACGGTCATCTACGCTCAGCCGGGCGCCCTGCCCGAGGAGGCGCTCGAGGACCTGATCCAGCAGGCCCGCGACATCGACATGGACGAGGTCCGCAAGGAGATCGCCAAGCAGCAGGCCGACGGTCAGGACTGAGGACACGCCGGTGTGGGCCGTTGGCCCCTGTCAGCGGCCCGTTCAGCCCGCCGCGTCCTCCAGTGTGTTGGCGCGGCGGGCCAGGTACACCACATCGGGCTCGCCGCGGCGCGCCGCGATTTGCCGCTCCTCCACCGGCTCACCGAAGACCTCCTCAAGCACGTCGGCGAACCCGGGAGCGCGCGTCGCGCTCCAAAACGTCACCGCGCCGCCTGGGCGCGTGAGACGCCACACCTGCCGTAGCGCGGCAGGCTCGTACAGCCGAGCGTTGCCCTCCGTCACCGTCCAGCCAGGACCGTTGTCGACGTCGAGACAGATCGCGTCAAACGTCTCCTCGGCCCGCTCCAACCACGCCAGCAGATCGTCTTGGGTGACGGAGAAGCGAGGGTCGGCGGTCAGGTTACCCGCCACCGGTGCGAGGTGTGTCGAATGCCATGCCACGATCCGTGGCTCAAGTTCAAGGGCGTGTACCCGCCCTACCCGCGGATCGTCCAGCGCCGCGCGGGCCGAGAACCCCACCCCTAGTCCGCCGATCAGCACGCTCACACCGGTGCGACCGGCGGGGACGGCCGCCAGCGCGTCGCGGACCATCGCCCGTTCCGAAGCGCCGTCGCGGGTGTCCATGAGGAACACCCCGTTGCTGATGATCTCGAAGTGCTCACCGGCTCGTCGCAGGACCAGTTCTCCCCCGGTCGCACCGGTGCCGCGCTCGACCACGGCCGGCTCGTCAGCCGGTACCGCGGGGTGCTGGATTCCCACGGCGAGACCTCCGCTCGTCGCTAGCCCGACTCCGGGCTGTGTTTATGGGTCCGTCCGTCGCGAGCGGCGCACACTCAGGCGGGGCCACCGCTCCTAGCCCGCCGCTGGGGCACCGGGCGGCGGTGGCCCCGCTCTACGAGGGACCGGTGCCGAGTCGCACGGCCGAGGAAGGAGCGCCCCTACTGGCCGGACTTCGCCCGAGGATCGGCCAGCGGGACCCCTAGGGGCCGGCGACAACGCGGCGACAGCGGTGCTGGGGCGCCGCACGGCAGGACAGTCGATCCCTAGAGTCGGCAGGCGTAGATGTCGGTCACCAGGATGGCGCGTGCCCCCAGCGCCCACAGGTCGTCCATGATCTGCTGTGCCGAGCGCCGTGGCACCATCGCCCGCACCGCCGACCACCCTTCACGGCGCAGCGGGGAGACGGTGGGCCCCTCCATCCCCGGGGTCAGCGCGACAGCCTCTTCCAGCCGCTCGGCCTCGACGTCGTAGTCCATCATCACGTAGTCGCGGGCCACCAGCACACCACGCAGCCGGCGTAGCAGTCCCTCGACCTTGGTGTCCTCCTCGGCGCCCTGTTGCCGAATGACAACGGCCTCCGACTCCAAGATGGGGTCGCCGAAGATCTCCAGTCCGGCGTTGCGCAGCGTGGTGCCGGTAGAGACGACGTCAGCCACAGCGTCGGCCACCCCGAGCTGGATGGAGCTTTCCACCGCACCGTCGAGGGGGATCACGCGAGCATCGATTCCCCGCTCGGCGAAGTAGCTTGAGAGCAGGCCCGCGAACGACGTTGCGACCCGCTTGCCCTGGAGATCCTCAACGGTCATGGTGCGTCCACCGGGAGCGGCGAACCGGAAGGTGGAGCCGCCGAACCCCAGCGGCAGGATCTCCTCGACCGCCGCCCCCGAGTCGAGGAGCATGTCCCGGCCGGTGATCCCGGCCTGCAAGATCCCCTCACCGACGTAGACGGCGATGTCGCGCGGGCGCAGGAAGAAGAACTCGGTTTGGTTATCGGGGTCGACCAGTACGAGGTCGCGGCTGTCTTTGCGCTTGCGGTAGCCGGCCTCGCTCAACATGGCGCTGGCGGGCTCGGACAGTTGCCCTTTGTTGGGCACGGCGATACGGAGTTGATCGGCCACGTGGTTTTCCCTACTCGTCGACAACGGGTCTGATAGCGGACGTCGGTCTGGGCCGGTCTCGTGGACGGCGCGGATCGCAGCCTCCGAAACCGGCCTACAGATGCTTGTAGACGTCCTCCAGGCGCAGGCCGCGCGCCAGCATCAGAACCTGAAGGTGGTAGAGAAGCTGCGAGACCTCTTCGGCGGCGCGGTCGTCCGACTCGTACTCCGCGGCCATCCAGACCTCAGCGGCCTCTTCGACGACCTTCTTGCCGACCGCATGGACACCGGCGTCGAGCGCGGCCACCGTTCCCGATCCCTCGGGACGGGTGCGCGCCTTCTCGGACAGCTCGGCGAACAGCTCTTCGAAGGTCTTCATGGTCACTTTCCTCGACGGTTTGCCGCCCTCTAGCGTAGGCGCCTCTCGCCCCTGCTCGGCCACGGCCATACGGACAGGCCGTCGAACAGCGGCCCACCACGGGGAGACATCGAACTCAACCTCGCGTGACGGTGCTACGGCTAGCCGAGTCGCTGCCCGTTCAACTAGTGACGATGGCCCGGGCCACCGGACGTGGCAGCAGCTTGAGCAAGACACCGGCCGCCTTGTACTGCATACCGGGCACGACCGCCCCTGTTCCCCGTGCCCAAGCGCGCAGCGACTCGGTCACCACCCGCTCCTTGGACACGAACGCCACCTCTGGCAGCCCCCGCTCTTGGACAGCGCGCGTCATGTCGGTGCGTACATAGCCGGGCAGTACCGCCGTGACGTGCACGCCGTCCTTGCCGGCCTCCGCTGTCAGCGACTCGCTCAGTGACACCACGAACGCCTTGGTGGCCGCGTACACGGCACCCTCCGGGGAACCCGAGAGCAGGCCGGCCACGGAGGCGACGTTGATGATGCCGATCGGCCCGCTATGGTCTCCGCTGCGCCGCCGTTGCAGTTGGACCGGAAGCACGGCCCGGGCGAGCCGGGTGACGGCGCCGATGTTGAGGGCGAGCATGCCCTCGATCGAGGCGAGGTCCTGATGGGCGAAGGGACCACCGCTGCTGCAACCGGCGTTGTTGACCAGCACGTCGATGGGGGCCGCGGTCTCGCCGTCAGCGCGCAGCCGCTCTTCGACCGTGGCCAGGTCCGCGGGGTCGGCGAGATCGGCGGGGCGGGTCTCGACGGCGACGCCGTACTCTTCGTGCAGCTCCGCAGCGAGGGTTTCGATGGCCTCAGCCCGGCGGGCGACGAGCACCAGGTTGCAGCCGCGTCGGGCGAGTTGGCGGGCGTACTCCGCGCCGATCCCGGCCGAAGCTCCGGTGATCAAGGCGGTTCGGGCGTTTCGGGAGGTTCGGGCGTGAGACGGACGCATGACCACACATGGTACCGCGGCCTATAGCCGCTTTCTCAGCCGACGCGAGCGGCACAGCCGAGGCAGGAGCGGTGAGGCTCGTCGGTGCCGCCTTCGAGGTAGCGCCGCTCCCGAGCGCGGGGCGGGTAGGGCGCGGTCGCGGCGCTGCCCGCTGGGGCTGGCCGTCGACGAGGACGACGGATGTGGCTGACGGAGGAGTACAGCAAGGGGGCGCCGGCGGATCGCGGGCGATCGCCCACGTGTCGGCAGCGGGTGGGCCGCGGCCATGGGCTTTATGGCCGCTGTCTGCGAGCGGTCGGCGCGGGCTAAGCGCCACTGGGGCTTTTCTTAGTACCGTGTTGGCCCATGACAGCCCTACCACGCTCTTATGACCCCCAGCGTCTCGGTGTCTCGCTGCGCGATGCCGGACTGTTCCTGCGCCAAGCGGTGCGGACGTTTCGCGCGACGGGGGCGATCGCCCCCAGCGGCCAGGCGCTGGCCGGTGCGCTGACGCGCTATATCGACCAACGTCCCGACCAGGACTCGCCCATCGCGATCCTGGAGCCGGGGTCGGGCACCGGCGCCGTTTCCCGAACCATCGCCGCGCACATGCGAGAGGGTGACACGCTCGACATGGTCGAGCCGAACGCGGAGTTCGTCGAGCGCCTCAACGCGCTGGTGGGAACCGACCCCAGCTTCGCGGAGGTGGCCGACCGGGTCACCGTTCACCAGGGCCTCGTCACCGACCTGGGGACCGACCGCCGTTTCGACGTCATCGTCTCTGGGCTCCCCTTCGCCAACTTCACCGCTGACGAAGTGCGCGAGATCATGGAGTACTACTTCCAGGTGCTGCGCCCGGGAGGCTACCTCTCCTTCTTCGGCTACCTCTACACCAAGCAGGTCAAGGCGATCATCGCTCCCCGGGAGGACTACCTGCGCCAGGCACGGTCGAGTTGGGTGGTCCAGGACTGGGTGGATCGCTACGGCGTCGGCAGTGAGCGGGTGTTGCCCAACCTGCCTCCCGCCTGGATTCACCATCTCCGCAAACCCGTTGACTGACATGGCTTGAAGGCGCTGCCCCGGCGGTGTGCCCCCGCTATCGCCGGGCGACGGGTTCCACGCTGCGGCCTTGGGTGGCATCGGGTGCCACCCAAGGGTTTCCCTAGGCGCGGCCGGCCAAGAAGAGCCGGTGTCGTGGGCGTGCGCCACCGGCGTTATCTCGCCGCCCCACTGGCTGCCGACTTTTATCGACGGGTTCCCTTTGTTGCCACGAAGATCGCGGTGCCCGGCAACAGGCGGCCCCGCAGCGGGCTCCACCCGCCCCAGACGTGCTCGTTGTCCTCGGGCCATTCGGGTTCCACCAGATCCACCAGGCACAGCCCGGCCGCGGTGATGGCCCGTACCCAGTCGCCCAACGTGTGGTGGTGCTCCACATAGACGGCTCGGCCCGCCGCATCCTCCTCGACGTAGGGACGTCGATCGAAGTAGGACTCGCGCGCCGTCAGTCCGTTCTCGCCGGGATCGTCGGGAAACCCCCATCTGACGGGATGCGACACCGAAAACACGAGGCGCCCCTCGGGGCGCAGCACCCGCGCGGTCTCGATAAGCGCGGCCTCGGCCACCGGCAGGAACGGGAACGCGCCATAGGCTGAGCAGGCCACATCGAACACCGCGTCGGCGAAGGGCAGCCGCTGCGCGTCGGCCTGTGTCACGGCAAGGGGGTGGCCGCTGTCGGCGTCGATCCGGCGGGAGTGCTGCAACTGCCGAAACGAGACGTCGACTCCGACAACCTCGGCCACGCCCACCGATCGCAGCCAGCGTCCGCACTGCCCGGCGCCGCACCCCACTTCCAGGACCCGCCGGCCACGCAGCCACTTTGGATCGCCGAGCAGCCGGGCTTGGGCCTCGTCCAGCCCCTCCGGTCCCCAGACGAAGCTGACGTCCCCCAGGAAGGCGCCGTGCTCGGCTTGGTAGTCGTCGGCCGAGCGTTCCCACCAGGTCCGGCCGGCGCGGGCGCTTTCCTCGGAGCCCGCCGGCCGACGCGCCACGCGAGCGACATGGTCAGAATCGTCAGACATAGGAACATGCTGGCACGGCCATCGACCGTTGACGATCACGGGCGTGGCTCAAGCGCCAGGCCGGTGGCGATTCCCGTGGCTCACAGCCGCGCCGTTGGCGGCGGCTGCGGAAGCGGAGGCAGCGCTGCCATCGGCCACTGTCGCGTCCGGATCGCCGGAGGCGTCGCCGGTAGGTGACCCCTGGCGGGAATCGTGGATCTCCCGGCGGACCAGTACCCCCCAACCGACGATCGCCACGGCGGTGAACACCCACCACTGCACGGCGTAGGACAGGTGCATGCCGGTGTTCACCTCGGGTGGGGCGACCGGTTCGGGAGCCGGCTCCGCGGCGGGCTGCTGTTCGGTCAGCTCCACGAAACCGCCGTAGAGCCGGTAAGGGAGCCGCTCGGCCAAAGCGTCGGTCTCGATGATCATGATCTGGCCTTCGGGCAGCCCCTCCCGCGGCCGGATTCCGGTGTTCTCCGGCGTCTCGCTGTACTGGATTCGGCCGGTGACCGTCACTGTCCCCTCGGGGGGCGGCGGCACGTCGGGCTGGCGGGTAGCGGCGGGGGGCTGGTCCACCCACCCCCGGTTGACCAGGACAGCGGCACCGTTGTCGGTCACCAGCGGTGTGACGACGTACAGTCCCACCCCGGCCGCGCCGTCGCGGTTGCGCACGAGCAGTTCGTGCTCGGCGTCGTAGCGTCCCGTGGCGCTGACGGTGCGCCAGCGTTGCTGTGGGGCGACCTCGCCGCCGATATCGGTGATGTCGGTCAACGGGACCGCTTCGGCGCTGAGGTTGGCTTCCTGGGTGGCCGCTTGGGCCGCCTTGTCCTCCCACCGGCTGTACTGCCAAAACCCCAGGGCAATGAAGCTGGGGATGATGGCCAGGACCAGCGCGTGAAACGCCAGCATTCGAGGTGAGACGAGCGCACGAAGCACACTTCGAGACTACGAGATGCCTGCACCGGCCCGTTGGCGCCCCGCGGGAAACCAGGGGGCACGAGCGGGAGGGCGGTGGGAGCGCGACGTGACGCGGCCCCCGGGTGGGCGCCCGGGGGCCGGATGTCGTTGCGGATAGCTGCCGCGCGTCGGCCCGGGTTAGGCCTCGGCGCTCGGCGAGGCCGCGGCGGCGCGCTTCTTGCGGCTGAAGTACATTGCGGCGCCGCCACCGCCCAGCGCGGCCACGCCGGCGGCGACCAGGCCGCCCAGCGCCGCACCGGTCACGGGCAGCCCGCCACCCTCGGTGGTGGACTCGTCAGCGACGGGGGTGGGGCTGGGGCTCTCACTGTCGTCGCCCTCGCCTTCGCTGTCGCCGTCTTCGTTCTTTTGCTCGTCGGTGCCGTCGTCAGAGGGCTGTGGGCTGGGGCTCTTCTCGCCTTCCGGCTCCTCGCCCTCGTTGCCGCCGTCGTCGCCCTCGCCGCCGTCGTCGTTGGAGTCGTCGCCGTCCTCGGGCTCTTCGTAGGAGATCTGCTCCAGGCATTCGGAGTTGCTCGTGCCCAGGACCGAGACGGCGTTGCCGCAGATCTCGGTCGCGGCGTCGACCGGAATGTCGACCTGGTTGCCGCTGGCGACGCCGCCGGAGCCGTCGGTCTCCTGGCCGCCGCCCTCGTTATCGGGGTTTTCCTGCAACGCCTTGATGACCTTGGTGCACTCGGCGTTGGAGACACCAAGGATGCTCAAAGAGTTGCCGCACAGGTCGAGTGCGATGTCGATGGGGATGTTGATCTGGTTGCCGCTGGCGACGCCGCCGGAGCCGTCGGTCTCCTGGGAGTTCTCCTCCGACTCGGCGATCTTCTTCACTACCTTGGTGCACTTGGCGTTGGAGAGCCCCCCCACGGCGGCGCTGTTGCCGCACAGGTCGAGTGCGATGTCGATGGGGATGTTGATCTGGTTGCCGCTGGCGATACCGCCGGAGCCGTCGGTCTCCTGGCCGCCGCTCTTGTCGCTGTTGGCGTAGAGGATCTTGGCGACCTTGGTGCACTCGGCGTTGGAGATGCCGAGAACCGCCAGGGAGTTGCCGCACAGGTCAGCGACGATGTCGACGGGCACGTTCACCTGGTTGCCGCTGGCGACGCCGCCGGAGCCGTCGGTCTCCTGGTCGGCGAAGGCAGCGGGGGCCATTCCTGCCGTCAGCCCGGCGGACAGCAGGGCTACGGAAGCGGAGGCAGCGAGTTTCTTACGCATGTGTTGCAGGCACGACCTTTCGCTGATTTCTCGTAAACAAAGGTGGTAAGCGCAGACCACAGCGCCACTGCGAGCGGGATCAGTAGCCACGGGCCCGGAAGAAAACGCGGCGGAATTTCCGTATTCCATCGAGGCCATCGGGAGGCGGCCATATGGGTCTTAGCGCACCCGAATATGTCTGACACAGCACTCTGCTGTGCCGATCACTCCGTCACGTTAGCAGCTTCGCGGCCGTGAGGAAGATTTTTTCGGATGATTCTCGCCAGACATGGGGGGAATGAACGGAATGCCCGCTCTCGTTGTTGCGCTTCTCCGCTCAGAACCTTGTTTTGCGAGGTCAGTATGGGTCTTAGTGGAGGTGCTGGATTTTTACTATTCTCGCTAGTAAAAAGAATCAGCAGCTCATGCGTGGTGTACTAAACTTCTTCGCATAATAGTTTTTTATGGACTTGTGGAGAATGTCCAATTCTCTGGTGGAGAAGGCGGCGGGGTGCACCGTCACATTCGGGGACTGTCCGGGAGCCGCTGTGAAGCGGCTAACCCCGCGGCTGGAGCCAGGGTCCTGCGCCGCCATAAAACCGATCAACGGTTGAGTAACGTCCTCACCATCCTGACCTGGGGCCCCTGTCATCATGGAGACCCACGCGGGCGCCTGTAGGAGCAGGTCTGCCAGCCGGTTAAGGCCGCCGGCGAGAGCGTGACCCCGCGGCACCACGACACCGCGGTGCAACCCGCAGCGCGTACCCTCTGGTGCGCCGAACACGCGCCTGTCCGATTCGTCCCTATATCAGCAGGAGGCCCCTGTGACTGTCCCTCGTCCGCTGCCTGCCTTCCCCCCGCGCTCGCGCGACGTCCTGCGCGTGGGCACGCTCGCGGCCGTCCTGACCCTCGCCGCGGCGTGTGGCGCACCGGCACCCGAGGAGACCGACGACGAGACCACGCCCGAGTCCAGCGAGCCCACGGCTGCCAGTTCCTCCCCTGAGCCCTCTCCCATGGAGCCATTCACGATCGCCTTCGGCGGTGACGTCCACTTCGAGGGCATGCTCGCCGACCGGCTCGCCTCCGACCCCTCTACTGCGCTCGGCTCGGTCAGCAGCGTGCTCAGCGAGGCCGACATCTCCATGGTCAACTTGGAGACCGCCGTTACCACCGGTGGAACCCCCGCCCCAGGCAAACAGTTCCTGTTCCGGGCCCCGGCGACCTCCTATGACGCTCTCGCCGCGGCCGGGGTCGACGTCGCCACCGTGGCCAACAACCATGGCATGGACTACAGCGAGAGCGGCCTGCTCGACACGCTCGACAACGCCGAGGCGGCGGGCTTCCCTGTCGTCGGGGCGGGGCGCGACGAGGCGCAGGCCTACGCCCCCCACATCATCGAGGCCGGCGGGGCCAAGGTCGCGCTCATCGGTGCCACCGACGTGCTCAACGACAACCTGATTCCGGCGTGGACGGCGGGACCGGACAAGCCCGGCCTCGCCTCGACGAAGGGGGAAATGCTGGAGCGGGCGGTTCAGGCAGTCGAGGAGGCCGACCAGCAGGCCGACGCGGTTGTCGTGTACCTGCACTGGGGGCTTGAGGGGGACCACTGCCCGCTGCCGCACGCGCCCGACCTGGCCCAAAGCCTCGTCGACGCCGGCGCCGATGCGGTAGTGGGGGGTCACGCCCACGTGCTCAGCCCCGGTGGCTACCTCGGTGACTCCTACGTGCACTACGGTTTGGGCAACTTCGCCTTCTACAACTTCAGCGGCCCTACCGCCGAGACCGGGGTGCTGCGGCTGACCATGCGCGGGGAAGAGATCGTCAAGGACGAGTGGCTGCCCGGGCAGATCCAGGGCGGCGTGCCGGTGCTCTACGAAGGTGCCGCCGCCGAGCAGGCGCGTCAGACCTGGGAGGGCTACCGCGCGAGCTGCACACCGAACCTGACCGCCGAGCCTGCCGGCGCTGGCGGCTCCGCAGCGCCAGAGGCGGCCACGTCAGACAAGTAGGTCGGGGCGGCGCGGCGTGCTCGTGGGCGACCACCGACGTCGCGGGGCCCACAAACCGGGCAAGACTTCTCTTAGCTCTCTTTGGCTTCTTATGTCATTAAGCTCCGCGAGAGTAGTTATACATGGCAAAATCGGCCCGGATTTTGGCGTGTACCGGAAGGGAAATCATGCCCGAGTTCGGAGACCGTGGAGCCGGTCTCGGCACAGCGGGACCGGACCTGCTCCACCGCTGGCCCGGCTCCACCGGAGAGCACCGCATGCAAGAGCTGTTCGGTAGCAGCGACCGGGCGAGACGCTTCTACCGCGATCAAGTGCTGGATCACCTCAACGAGGCGATGCGGGAATTCGTCGCGCGGCAGGATATGGTCTTCGTGGCAACCGCCGACGCCCAGGGCGCCTGCGACTCCAGCCTGCGTACCGGCCCTCCCGGATTCGTGCATGTCGTCGATGAACGGACGCTGGCCTACCCGGAATACCGCGGAAATGGGGTGCTGGCCAGCGTCGGCAACATGAGCGAGAACCCCCACATCGGTCTAATGTTCCTCGACTTCGAGCGCGACCGCATCGGGCTGCACGTCAACGGCACCGTCACCATCTTCGACGAGGCCGAAATGCGCCGGCATACGCCCGAACTCCCCGAACCGGCCATCCCCGGCCAGCAGGCCCAGATGTGGGTGGTGACACGGATCGAGGAGGCCTACCTCCACTGCCGCAAGCACATTCCCCACATGCGGCGGGTATCGGAACGCGAGGCTGAGGACTGGGGGACTGACGACACCCGCCGCAAGGGCGGGGACTTCTTCGCCGCCAAGCAGACACCGAGCCCGTGGGACGGGCGGGAGTAGGGTCGCCCCGCCCACGGCAGGGGCAGCGCCGCTGGGTTCTGTCGTTTGGACGGCCTGAGGTGCGGGGGTTGTGAAGGGTGTTCTTCGTTGGCTCGTGCCTCGATCGCCGCGCGATCTCGCCAGCCTGCGGGGCGGCAGCGGGGGCGCTCCCCCGCTTTTCGCCCACCGCCGGCCCTCACCGCCGTTGCCAAAAACAGAACTAGCCTCTCGTCAGCCGCTCAGGGCCGGCCGCCACCGTGTCATGACAGCGTCGATCTCCGCGGCGAGACTGCGCTTGTCCGCCTCGTCCATGTAGGACGCGGCCACTGCATTGCGGGCCAGACCGGCGAGATCCTCGGCACTGAGCCCGAGTTGGTGGGCGATGCGGTACTCGTTGTGCAAATCGGTGCCGAACATCGGCGGATCGTCGGTGTTGAGGGTGACCATCAGACCGGCTTCGAGCATGCGCGGCAGGGGGTGGTGCTCGATCGCGTCGATCGCTCGGGTCCGCAAGTTCGACGTTGGAGCGATGTCGAGGGGCAGTTGGGTCTCGCGCAGGTAATCGAGGAGCCGTGGGTCGCTCATGCTGTCGATACCGTGCCCGATCCGTTCGGCCCCCAGCTCCTCGATGGCCGCCCACACCCGTTCGGGGCCGCCGTTCTCCCCGGCATGGGGCAGGCTGTGCAGCCCCGCGGCGCGAGCACGCCCGAAAAGCTCGGCGAAGGGGGCGCGCTCCACCTCCATCCCCCCGATACCGAACCCGATGACGCTGGAGGGCCCGTCCCGCAGCACCGCGCCGAGCGTGCGCTCCCCGACGTCGAGCCCATAGTCGCCGGCGAAGTCGGGAATCCAGCGCAGCCGCACCCCGTGGTCACGCTCGGCTTCGCGGCGGGCGTGCTCCAGACCGGCGAAAACGACATGAGCTGGAATGTCCCGGATCAGGTGTCCGAACAAGCTCACGTGCAACTCGGCGTAGCGCACGTTCTGGGCGGCCAGGCGCTGCGCCACGTCGGCCGTCAGCAGCGCGAAGTCCTCTTCGTCGCGCAGCAGGCCGATCGACGCCAGGTAGACTTCGATGAAATGCGGGAAATCGCGGAAGGCGTACCACTCGGCGAGTTCTGTGAGAGTGGCCGGCAGGTCGGTGGCGCCGTGTTTGCGACTGAGCTGTAGCACCGTGTCCGGCTGCATCGAGCCTTCCAGGTGCACGTGGAGTTCCACCTTGGGAAGCTCGCGAATGAACGCCTCAAGCGGCGATTCCGATGATGACAGTCCCATAACCCGAAGTTACCGGGTTTGTCCCTAGAGCGCTGCGGTCTTCCCGACGTGGGGGAAACGCCGGTGGTGAGGCGGGCTCGCGTGGGGCGGCACGCCGCCGTGCCCCAGCGCGACGGCGCACCTTTTCACCCCGCGGACGGTCGCGGGGCGAGCGCGACGATCCCCCTCGTGCCGGGACGTCGCCGCCCCCTCAGGAGAGGTGCAGCGCGCCGTTGACCCGCCGGGGCACCCCCAGGGGGTTCTCGTCGCGCACCGCTTCGGGCAGCAGCGCATGTGGCACCGACTGGTAGCTCACAGGGCGCAGGAACCGCCGCAGCGCAGTCGTCCCGACCGAGGTGTGCAGCACCGACGTCGTCGCAGGGTAGGGGCCGCCGTGTGTCATCGCATGGGTCACCGAAACCCCGGTGGGCCAGCCGTTCCACAGCACCCGGCCGGCCTTCTCGGTGAGGTGGGCCAGCAGGCGCGGTGCCACACCCGCCGTGTCCTCCTCTTCGGCGTGAACCGTGGCTGTGAGCTGGCCGACCAGCGATTCGGCCGCCTCGATCAGTTGCTCCTCGTCGGTGTAGGTCGCGACGAGGGACGCGGGACCGAAGCACTCTGCCAGCAGCGTCTCCTGGTCGAGCAGCAGCGCGGTCGCGTTCGTGCGCAGCAGGGTGGGTCGCCACGGTGCGTCCTCAGTCGAACCTTGGGCGAGCACCTCCACGCTGGGGTGTGCGGTGAGGTTCGCCAGCCGGTCGATATAACCGCCGCTCACCGCATCGTTGAGCATCGGGGCGCCGGGGCGCTGGCTCACATCGGCGGTGACGGCGGTCAGGTCGGTGCCTTCCGGCAGCAGCACGACGCCCGGCTTGGTGCAGAACTGTCCCACACCCAGCGTGAAAGAGTCGGCGTAACCGCTCAGGATCTCCCCGGCCCGCGCTTTGGCCGCGGCCCGGGTCACGAACACCGGGTTCAGGCTGCCCAGTTCACCGTAGAAGGGGATCGGGTCGGGGCGGGCCGCGGCGAGGTCGTGCAGGGCGCGCCCGCCGGAGGCCGACCCGGTGAACCCCACCGCCTTGGTCTGGGGGTGCTGTACGAGGCGCTGGCCGGTCTTGGTGCCGAACACCACGGCGAACACTCCCTCGGCGGCGCCGGCGTCGTGCAGGGCCTTGGCGACCAGTTCACCGGTGCGTGCGGCCAGGCGAGGGTGACCGGGGTGGCCTTTGACGATCACGGGGCAGCCGGCCGCCAGTGCCGCGGCCGTGTCGCCGCCGGCCGTGCTGAAGGCGAAGGGGAAGTTGGCGGCCCCGAAGACGGCGACCGGGCCGAGCGGAACGAGCATGCGCCGGATGTCGGGGCGTGGTCCCATTCCCCAGGTGGAGTCGGCACTGTCGATGGTGACTTCGAGATAGCTGCCCTCGTCGAGAACGTCGGCGAACAGCCGGAATTGGAACGTGGTCCGGGCGAGCTCGTTGCGGCACCGGGACTCCGGCAGGTGACTCTCGTGCTGGGCGAGGGGCACCAGCTCATCGGCCGCCGCGTCTAGCGTGGCGGCCACCTGGCGCAACATGGCGGCACGGTCCAGGGGGCGCAGCGCTCCGAAGGTGGACGCCGCATCGGCCGCGGCGGCCATGACGCTGTCGAGCCCCGCCACACTCGTGTCGGGAATTGTGGCCGCATTATCGGTCATGTAGTTCTACCTCCGGAACGCACGTCTTGGGGGACCTGCTCAACTCGCTCGCGGCCATCCTATCGGAAAGCGCTTACCTGGAATATGGCGTTCTCCTGCCGACGGGGAGAGCACGGCGCGGTGCGAGGCCATCGCCGCGCGCCCACCCACCATTGGCAGACGACCAGGGAACCTTTTGCTGAGATTCGTCCAGCGCGCAGCTACCGCCGCGCCACTGCTCCCGCAGCCACCATGACCTCTTTCGGGCCTATCGGAAGGAGATCGTCCGACTGCCGTAATTCGGGCGCGGCGTCGTACAAGGCTGATATCCGCCTTCAGCAAGGGGAAGTCGCTGCTTACCACTTCCCATAGGGATATCGAGATCTCACGCCAACCCGCGGGCAAGTCCGGAAGTGGCCAAAACGAATTGGACTGTTCCCGCCAGGCTTAAAGCCAGAATAGTACGGGAAACAGAGGAATTGAGGAAAGGCATCATAGAGACGTGACGACTACTTCACGCAGTTCCACGTCCGCTGCCTCCCACGAACGAGCCGTCCCCGAGGCAGGGGGAGGCGAACAGGTGGCGGGCAGCTCTCGTGCCGAAGCACCGGAATCCTCCCTTGCCCATGCTCCGCTACGCCGGCTTCCCGCTCAGCAGCGCAGTATGGCTCGGGTCCAACGGATGCTCGATGCCTGCGCCGAACTCCTCGACGAAGGTGGCTACAGTGAGCTCTCGACGACGCGAATCGCCGAGCGGGCGGGCGTGGCCATCGGCTCGGTCTATCAGTTCTTCCCGGACAAGAAGGCGATCACCCAGGCGCTGGGGCTGCGTTATCTCGACCTTTTCAGCGTCCGGGTCGGCGAACGGCTGGCCGAGCGTCACTTCAGCCGCTGGACTGACGCCATAGACGCGGTCGTCGACGAGTACATCGACATGCACCGCAACGTTCCCGGCTTTGGCAGTCTGCACTTCGGTGACGTCGTTGACATCCGGCTACTCGACGGGGTAGCCGACAATAATCGCATCATCGCGTTGCGTTTGCGTGAACTGGTCACCTCGGTCGCCGGCGTTGAAGACTCCGAGGAACTCGACCGTGCCATCAGGGTGGCGGTCGAATCGGCCGATGCCACCCTCAAACTCGCCTTCCGACACGTTCCCGAGGGCGACCAAGATCTCATCGAAGAGACGAAACTCCTGGTCCGGAGTTATCTGGAGCGGCACTTCGGATCGAATTAGCCAAGATGACTGTGTCGCTTCGCACAGTGCGGTAAAAAGGAAGATACGGTACTTTGCCGTCCGGCATCTGAATAACGCGATCCTGCCGGCAGCATGGATCGGGCGGGGCGAACGGAGGGACAGTCGTTCCCGCGCCCCCGTCCCGCATACGGTTAGCACTCAGCACGCGCCACGGGGGAGCGAGAGATGGCGCCGTAGTGGAGGGCTCCGGATGCTCGGGCGTCTCGACGTCTCCGTACGACCGTAACCGTAGATGTTCCTCCTTACCCACGTACCTGCCGTATGCCATGAGGTTCGCGTCGCCTTCGCCGACTCCGCACCATACCCGGCGTCGGCTGTTTGACCAGGGGGAAGGACCCGCACAGTGGTAGCTGACAGCACACTCACCCGACCGTTGACCGGCACAGCCGCGGGTGTGCCGTTTCTGGCGGTACCGCCCGCCGACGGTAGCGAGCCGGCCCCGGCCATCGTCGCGTTGCACGCATTCGAACCGCCGCGCAGCGAGGCCGCACTCGCGGGAACACTGCCGCTGGGATCGCTGCCGGCGTGGCGGTTCTACTTCGGACTGCCGCTGTTCGGCGGCCGGCTGCCGGAAGGAGGCGTTCCCGAGGTCAACCGCCTAGGCCAACTCGACTACCTCATGCGCCTTTACGGCCCCGTCATCGAGCAGGCCGCAGCGGAGATCCCGAAAGCCATGGCCGACCTCGGTGAGCGCTTCCCCATCAGTGATGGCCCTGTCGGTCTGGTCGGCGTAGGAGCCGGGGGCGCCGCCGCACTGCTCGCGCTGGCCGAACGGCGCGTGCCCATCAGCACCATGGCCGTGGTCAACCCGATCATCGACCCGACTCCGGTGCTGCGGGCGCGGGAACAGCGGCTGGGCGTCAGTTACAACTGGACCGAACAGTCGCGCGAAGTGGCCGCTTGGCTCGACTTCACCGGCCGCGCCCAGGACCTCGCCTCGGCAGAGCCCTCGCCGCCGCTGCTCATCGTCACCGGCCAGCACGACGAGGTGATCCGTCCCGAACACGGCCAAGCCCTCCACGACGCTATAGCCACCCACTCCCCGCGGGGAGCGCTACGCCACATCGTCATCCCCGACCTCGCCCACACGATGGGGCCAGAACCCGGCCTGGAGCCTGGCCCGCCAGCCCCGGGCAACGTGCTTACCGACCGCGCGCTCACCGAGTGGTTCCAGACCCACCTGGTGCCGAGAGCACCGGTCGCGGCCAGATCGAACTGACGAGGGGCGCCGCCTCTCACCGGCGTTCGGCGAGTTTGCGCGCGGCGATCAGCACCGGGTCCCATACGGGGGCGAACGGTGGTGCGTACCCCAGATCCATGCCGGCCATATCGGCCACCGTCATCTCGTTCCACAGCGCCGTAGCGAGCACGTCGATACGTTTTCCAGCGTTCTCACAGCCGACGATCTGGCCGCCCAGCAGCCGCCCGCTACCGCGTTCGGCGAGGAGCTTGACCGTGATGGCTCCCGCGCCCGGGTAGTACCCCGCGCGGGTGGACGACTCCACCGTGACCGTGTCGAACATGTAGGCGGCACGGTGGGCCTGGGCCTCGTTGAGGCCAGTGCGGGCCACCTCCAGGCCGCAGACCTTGGTCAGGGCGGTGCCCACCACGCCGGGGAACCGCGCGTAGCCTCCGCCGATGTTGTCGCCGGCAACGCGCCCCTGTTTGTTGGCGTGGGTGCCCAAGGCGATGGCTACGGGAGCGCGCGAGACCCGGTGGAAGGTCTCGACACAGTCGCCCGCCGCCCAGACCCCCGGCGCCGACGTGCGCATGCGCGCGTCCACGGCGACTCCTCCGGTGGGACCGATCGCGATGCCGGCGGCGCGCGCCAGGTCGCTGTTGGGGCGCGTTCCCAGCCCCAGAACCACGATGTCGGCCTCGTGGCCCCCGCCGGCAGTGTGCACCGCCCGAACCCGGCCCTCTGGTGCCTCGAAGCCCGTGACCGGCGTGTTCGGATGGAAGTTCACCCCCATCTCGCGCAATGCTTCGCGCACCAGCCCTCCCATGTCGGGGTCGAGTGTGCTCATGGGCTCGGGGAGCGCCTCGATGAGGTCGACGACCATCCCGCGCTGGAGAAACGCCTCAGCCATCTCCAGGCCGATATAGCCACCGCCGACCACGACCGCGCGGCGGGGAGCGCGTTCCTCGATCTCGGCGCGCAGCTCGATCCCGTCAGTCAGGGTCTGTACGCCGAACACCCCCTCGGCATCGGCGCCGGGCAGGTCGGGACGCCGGGGGAGGGCGCCGGTGGCGAGCATGAGCTGATCGAAAGGCTCCTCACCGGCGCTACCGTCGGCGTGCGCGGTGCGGACGACCCGCCGGTCAAGGTCGATCTTCGTGACCTCGCAGCGGGTGCGCACCTCGATATGGTGCCGGTGGGCGAAAGTCGCGGGATCGCGTACCACCAGGTCCTGGGCCTCAGGGACCGTCGCGGCGACAAAGTAGGGAATCCCGCAGGCCGAGTAGGACGTGTGCTCTCCCGCTTCCAGCGCCAGGATCTCCAGCTCCGCGGAGCTCTTGTGCCGCCGTGCCTGCGAGGCCGCGCTCATCCCCGCCGCGTCGCCCCCGATGACGACCAGCCGTGACTGGCCGTTGCTCCCTCGCCCCATACTGGCTCCCCCACTTCGACGATCGCCTGCCGGCTTTCCCGCTCTATGGGATCATCCCTGCCGCTTTATGCCGAGTAGCTTTCGAGCCCGGTCGGCGTCGGGGCGCTCTCGGGAAGTGCTCGCGTTACGCGAAGAGCTCCACGAGGAGTTGGGCGGCTGCGGTGAGGCCGACGAGGACCACGATGACGCGCAGCACCAGCGGCTTGAGTCGCCGCCCGACGTGGGCGCCCACGTAGCCGCCCACAATCGATCCCACGGCGATGAGGCCGGCCGCCCAGTAGTCGGGAACGGCGAAGATGAGGTAGAACACCGCCGCTGTGGTGTTGACGGTTGCGGCCAGCGCGTTCTTGAGCGCGTTGATCCGTTGCAGCCCTTCGTCGAGGGCGATGCCGAGGATGCTCAGCAGCACGATCCCCTGGGCGGCGGCGAAGTAGGCGCCGTAGGTGCCGGCCCCGTAGATCCCCAAGGGCAGCCACGGGCCGCCGTGGGGCCGGGACCGGCCGCGAGCCCGTGCCCACGCGCTGAGCCGCGGCTGTGCCAAGATCAGAACGCACGACAGCGTGATCAGGACGGGGACGACGGTGACGAAGACCCGTTCGGGCAGGTAGAGCAGGAGGGTCGCCCCGGTGATGGCTCCCAGCAGCGACATCCCGGCCAGCCGCAGCAATCGGCCCCACTGGCCCGCCAGTTCCCGCCGGTAGCCGAACGTGCCGGCCCAAGTGCCCGGAGCCAGGCCGATACTGTTGGAGATGGTGGCGGTCACCGGAGGGTAGCCCAGCGCTAACAGCACCGGGAAGGTCAGCAGCGTCCCGGAGCCCACCACGGCGTTGACACCCCCTGCGCCGATCCCAGCGGCGAGCACAGCCAACGCCTCCCACATGCTCATGGGTTCCCCGTTCGGTCACACCGCGCCGGCAGGGGGGCACGCGGCGGGCGCGCCCCCGATCCCGGTAGCGACGGGGCGACGCCGTGGCGGTGAATGGCCGGTAGGGGCATTGGTGGGGCCTCCTTCGTAGGCGTGACGCGGGATCGGGGCTCGGAAAGCGCGCGAGGTGCGGCGGGTCGGCCACCGACGCGTCCCCCGCTTCCGGCGGTGCTCGCCCGCGGTGTGGCGTGTGGGGGCAGGCGGGACGCGCCCCACATCACACTGCTCGGGCACTCCACCGCTGGCCGTCGTGCTCGACCTTGAGGGGCAGGCCGAACGTTGCGCTGAGGTTGTCGGCGGTCATAACCAGTTCGGCGGGGCCGGCGTCGACGATGCCGCCCTCGCGCAGCAGCATCACGTGGGTGAACCCGGCGGGGATCTCCTCCACGTGGTGAGAGACCACGACGAGCGTGGGGGAGTCGATGTCTCCGGCCAGTTCGCCCAGGCGGCGCACCAGGTCCTCCCGTCCGCCCAGGTCCAGGCCGGCGGCCGGCTCGTCGAGCAGGAGCAGTTCCGGGTCGGCCATCATGGCCCGGGCGATCTGTACCCGTTTGCGCTCCCCCTCCGAAAGGGTGCCGAAGGTGCGGTCACGCAGGTGGTCGGCGCCCCACTGGGCGAGCAGCGTGTGGGCGCGGTCGAGGTCGGGCGCGGCGTACTCTTCCCGCCACCGCCCCAGGTAGCCGTAGGAGGCGCTGACCACCAAGTCCATCACGCCCTGCTCCTCTGGCACCTGGTTGGCGAGTGCGGCGCTGGCGAACCCGATGAGCGGCCGAAGTTCGAAAACGTCGCTCTTGCCGAGGCGTTCTCCCAGCACCTCCACGTCGCCGTTCGTGGGAAAGAGGTGCGTCGCGGCGATCCGTAGCAGTGTGGTCTTGCCCGCCCCGTTAGGGCCGATCAGTGCCCAACGCTCGTCCTCCTCGACGGTCCACGTCACGTCGCGCAGTAGCTCCGTATCGCCACGGCGTACGCCCACGTTGTTCATGCGCAGCACATGCCCGTTCATCGCTCTCCTCCATCGCCCCGGACTGCGCACGGTGCACGGCCTCCGGCGGCATATAATATACAATCGTTTTTGTATTCGTTCTAGGCTGGGTCGACGCCCTGACCCCATCGGCCCGGCAGCGCGGCCCTGGGGCGAGCGAGACGCCGTGGGCCGGTCGGACGGGGACGGCCGGCGCAGCGGTGCCGCGCTCACCCTGAGGAAAATACGGGCACGACAGCCGAGCCCGCCGCGTTCTCGATGGCACCGCTGGGGGCGGTGGGACGGCGCAACTCAACATGGCGGCGATCGATGCTCTGCGGCTGCTCTCGTGCGGCTGGGGGAGCGGGTGGTGCTGGCGCCCGGCGGCGACCGGCGGGGCTCAATCCTATGTGGGAGGTTCCCCGCGCCCCCACCCTGCCGCCTGTGCGCCCCCGCCGAACCCGCCCCCTGGGGGATGCCGGTTCCGGCGGGCCATCACGGGTAGTGCCCTCCCATGATGTGGCAGCCGCGCATGGAGACCCCATGGTCGCCCAGATTCTTCCGCTGGCCATCACCATGATGGCGGGGCCGCAGATCATGTCCGCGGTCATCCTCGTCACCACTCAGCGCCCGTTCCGGCTGTCGCTGGCCTTCCTGGCGGGGGTCGCCGTCGCCGTCGCGGCTGGCGTCACCCTCGCCTACACGATCGTCGCGGTCGTGGGGGACGTACAGCCGTTGGGAGAGCCAAGCGAGCGCACGGCACTGGGAACTATCGCGCAGTTCGCGCTCGTCGTGGCGCTGGTGCTGCTGGCGCTGCGCAACTACCGCAACCGCGCCACGGCCGAGCCGCCGTCGTGGCTGACGGGGCTCATGGAGGCCACACCTCAGCGGGCCATGGCCGTGGGCCTGCTGGTGATCCTGCTCATGCCCTCGGACATCCTGGTGATGCTCACCGTCGCCACCAACCTGGTTCACCACGGCGCTTCCCCGCTCGCCGCCCTACCGTTTCTGGTGCTGACCCTGCTGGTCGCCGCCCTTCCTCTGTTGGGGCTCCTGCTCTTCCACCGCCGCGCCCAACAGGGCATGTCCCGAGTGCGCGCCTGGATGAACTCCTACGCTTGGCTCATCAACATCGTCGTCTGCCTGTTCTTCGTGGTGCTCATCCTGGCGAACGGGTGAGCCCCGCCCGGCTGAGCCGCGTGAGTCGAGACGCGCGTAGCGGGGCGGAGGCTTACGCCGCCGTCGCCGGCTGTATCCGGGGAACCTCAGGGTCGGCTCCCGATCCGCGGGCCACCGGCGGAGTCGATACTCGACACCATGACCGATGCGAGGCCCGAGACGTTCCGGCGCGACCCTCCCCTCCTGATTATTCGTGGGGCCCGCGGCCCCGATCGTGACAACGGGAGCGGAAGCCGCGGCCACCGCCTCGGGGACGCTAGCGTCGAAGCGAACGTGCCGATCATGGTGGTTTCGGAGCCGCCGCTGCGCGATGACGCGCGTGTCCAGGTCCGCGTAGTCGGGGAAGAGCCGAAGTAGTAGGGCGGTAGGCGCGCCCGCCGCACGAGACCGTGCGGGGCCAACGAAAGGAACAACGATGGCGATGGAGCCTGAACACATCCGCGCATCGGACGCCGAGCGCGATCGTGTCGCCAAACGGCTCGGGGACGCGCTCGCGGAGGGGCGGCTCGCCCAAGAGGAGCACGCCGAACGTCTTGACGCCCTGTACCGGGCCAAAACCATGGGCGAACTCATCCCCCTCGTCCGGGACCTCCCCGCCGAGTCCGCCTCGCACGATGAACGCGACCTCAGGACCGAAAAGGGTATGCCCGACATCTCCTCAGAAGAGGCGCGGCAACTCGCGGCCACCAGCCAGGGCCGCGAGAACATCGTTGCCGTGTTCGGGGGAGCCGAGCGCAAGGGCCGCTGGCTCGTTGAACCGCGCACCAACGTCTCCGTGCTCTTCGGCGGGGTAGAGTTGGACCTACGCGATGCAGTGATGGCCCAACGCGAAGTCATCGTGCAGTGCGCCGTCATCTTCGGCGGCCTGGAGATCGTCGTCCCGCACGGCGTCCGTGTGGTGAACAACACAACGGCGATCTTCGGCGGTACAGACACCAACCGCACGGACTCCGTGATCGGTCCCAACGCTCCCACCGTCCGGATCACCGGAACCTGCCTCTTCGGTGGGATCGAAGCCAAGGCCAAGGCGCCAAAACGCAAGAAGAGGCGCAACTAGCTCACCCGCAGGCTGCCGTAAGGCCACACAAGGTGGCTGGGGGGTGAACACTCGACAATCCCACTGGGCCGCCCTACGGCGGCGAGAGCGTGCAGAGTAACTTGGACTCGTCATGAGACACATCGAATCCACGCTCTTGGTCACGGTAAGCGGGCGCGACAGACCCGGTGTCAGCGCCCGGTTGCTGAGTACGCTGTCGGTCTTTCCCATCACTCTGGTCGATCTCGAACAGGTGGTCATCGGCGGTCGCCTCGTGCTCGCCGCGCTCCTGTCGGTCGACGAACGTGTCGCGCCCGGTGTCCGGCGCGAGCGCGTGTTCGAGGAAGTTCGTGGCGCTGTCGAGAAGACGTGCGTCGACATCGGAATGGAAGCGGGGTTCGTCAGCGGCGACGGCATCGACCGCCTTCGTTCGGGCACCGACGAAAGACTGTGTGTCACCCTCCTGGCCGATCCACTGCGGCCCGGCGCCCTCGGCGCCATCGCCTCATGTGTGGCGCGGGCGGGAGCCAATATCGACCGGATCGAGCGGATGGCGAGCTACCCCGTCACTTCGCTCGAACTGGTGGTTTCCGGAGGCGACGACGCGACGCTGCGCAACGACCTCGCCATGGAGGCCGCCAATCAAGGCATCGACATCGCCGTGCAGCCTTCGGGGCTGCACCGTCGCGCCAAGCACCTGGTCGTCCTCGACGTCGACTCCACCCTGATCCAGGGCGAGGTCATCGAGCTGCTCGCCGAGCACGCCGGTTGCGCCGAGGAGGTCCGCCAGGTCACCGAGGAGGCCATGCGCGGCCAGCTCGACTTCGAGGAGTCGCTGCGGCGCCGGGTTGCGCTGCTCAAAGGAGTCGACGCCTCGGCCATCGAGGCGGTGCGCGACAACCTCGTCCTCACCCCTGGTGCTCGTACCCTCATCCGCACCCTCAAGCGGCTCGGCTACGAGTGCGCCATCGTCAGTGGAGGATTCACCCAACTCACCGACGCTCTCGTGGAACGGCTGGGCCTCGACTACTCCGTGGCCAACACGCTGGAGATCGTCGACGGCAAGCTCACCGGCGGTCTGACGGGACCCATCATCGACCGCAAGGGCAAGGCACTGGCCCTGCAACGCTTCGCCACCGAGGCGGGGGTGCCACTGTCGCAAACCGTGGCCATTGGCGACGGCGCCAATGATCTCGACATGTTGCAGACCGCCGGCCTTGGAGTCGCGTTTAACGCCAAGCCGGTAGTCCGCGAGCAGGCCGACACCTCGGTCACCGTTCCCTATCTCGATACGATCCTCTTCCTGCTCGGAGTCACCCGCGAAGAGGTCGAAGCCGCCGACCGCGAAGCCGAGCGCGAGGCCGACGGCGAGCAATGACGCCTCCGCCCTCCGGCGGAGATTTCCGGTGCGGGCCCGCGGCGTGAGGCCGACGTCTCGGCCCCTATGTCAGCAGGCGGCCCGTGCCGGTGCCGGGGGCGGCGTACAGCCACGACACCGCCATCTCGACCACCGCCACCCCGGCCGTGGACAGTGACACGGTCTCCGGTCGCTCGAAGAACGTGGCGGCGAGCTCACTGATCGTCGGATTGTGCCCGACCACCATGAGCGTCGCCACCTCGGGGTCGACCATGTTGATCAGCTCGAAGATGTCGTCGGGAGCGCCGGTGTAGACCGGTTCGGCGTAGTCCACCGTGGGAGCACTGGGCAGCTCGGCCACGACGTGATCCAGCGTCTGCCGCGTGCGCTGCGACGGGGAGCAGATCACGTGATCGGGCACGGTCTCCTCCCGGCCCAACAGCGTGCCCACCGCCGTGGCTTGGGCGCGCCCCTTACCGGTGAGGGCGCGGTCGACGTCGGCGACCCCCGCTGTGTGCTCGGCTTTGGCGTGGCGTAGCAACAGTAGCCGACTCATGGCGCGAGCACCGTCGCTATGACAGCCAGGGCGGCCAGGATCAGCAACATGCCCCCGAGCGAGGCGACGAGCCCTTTCGTTCCGGTCATACGCCCAGTCTGCCACGGGCTGTGGCCCGCGGCCGGTGTGTGCGCCCCGTGTCGGGCACGGGCACCGGCCGCGGGTGTGGCCGGAAGCGGCCGGTGGGGCTAGCTCTGCGACCCGCCGTCGCTGGTGCGCGCCGCCTCGCGCCGGCCAGCCTCGTCGGTGCCCTCAGCCGGGGCGTGGGGCACCGGATCGGCGGAGTCCACCGCCTGTGTAGGGGTGTTATCGCCTTCGGCCGCGGGCATGGCTGCGCTCATGCCCGCACCGCCCGAACGGCGCTTGGACCACACGATCGCGCCGATGATGAGCACCACGGCGATCACGGTCACCACCAGGCGCAGCACCGGCGCGTCCGCGTAGATCACCACACTCGGGGCGATGATCAGCGCCACGAGGTTCATGACCTTCAGCAGCGGGTTGATGGCCGGGCCGGCGGTGTCCTTGAACGGGTCGCCCACGGTGTCGCCGATGACGGTGGCCGCATGCGCCTCCGAGCCCTTGCCACCGTGGTGGCCGTCCTCAACGAGCTTCTTGGCGTTGTCCCAGGCGCCACCGGAGTTGGCGAGGAACACGGCCATGAGCGCACCGGCAGCGATGGCGCCGCCCAGGAACGCGCCCAGGGAGGTGTAGCCCAGCGCGAAGCCCACCGCGATGGGAGTCAGCACCGCCAGCAGCCCCGGCGTGATCAGTTCCCGCAGCGAATCACGGGTGCAGATGTCGACCACGCGCCCATATTGTGGCTGCTCGGTGCCGTCCATGATGCCGGGGTGGTTGTGGAACTGCTGGCGCACCTCCTGCACCACACGGCCGGCGGCCCGCCCCACAGCCATGATGGCCAACGCCGAGAACAGGAACACCACCGAGGCACCGATCACCACGCCCACGAGCGCGTCGGGCCGGTCGATGGACAGGCTGAACGTGTCGGCGGCCGGCCCCAGCGCGCCTTCCACCGAGGTACGGAAAGCGCCGAACAGGGCAGTGGCGGCGAGCACGGCGGTCGCGATGGCGATGCCCTTGGTGATGGCCTTCGTCGTGTTGCCAACTGCGTCGAGGCTGGTGAGCACGTCGGCGCCGGAGCCTTCGACGTCGCCCGACATCTCCGCGATCCCTTGGGCGTTGTCGGCCACCGGGCCGAAGGTGTCCATGGCCACGATCACCCCCACGGTGGTCAACAGGCCGGTTCCGGCCAATGCCACCGCGAACAGGCTGATGGTGATGTTGCCGCCGCCGAGCAGGAACGCGCCGTAGACCGCTCCGGCGATGAGCAGCGTGGAGTACACGGCCGACTCCAGCCCCACCGAGACGCCGGACAGCACCACGGTGGCTGCGCCCGTCTCGGAGCTTTCCCCGACCTCCTTGACGGGTCGGCGGTTGGTTTCGGTGAAGTAGCCGGTCAACAACTGGATCGCGGCGGCCAGCACCAGCCCGATGAGGACCGCGCCGATAGCGATGAGGCGGGGGTTGCCGTCTAGCGCGGCGATGTCGTCACTGACGCCGTCGAGGCTGGCGAAGCTGTTCGGCAGGTACAAAAACGCCGTCCCGATCACCAGCACCGCGGAGATGATCGCCGAGATGAAGAACCCGCGGTTGATGGCCGACATGGCGCTGCTGTCCCTGGCGCGCGGCGAGACCACGAAGATACCGATGATCGCCGTGATGACCCCGATCATGGGTACCAGGAGCGGGAAGACCAGCCCTTCGGCGCCGAAGGCGACACGGCCCAGCACCAGCGAGGCCACCAGCACCACGGCGTAGGACTCGAAAAGGTCGGCGGCCATGCCCGCGCAGTCACCGACATTGTCGCCCACGTTGTCGGCGATGGTGGCGGCGTTGCGGGGGTCATCCTCAGGGATACCCTGCTCGACCTTGCCGACAAGGTCGGCGCCGACGTCGGCTGCCTTGGTGAAGATCCCGCCGCCGACACGCATGAACATCGCCAGGAGCGCCGCGCCGAATCCAAAGCCTTCGAGCACGATCGGGGCGTCTCCCCGATACACCAGCACCACCGTTGCCGCGCCCAGCAGGCCCAGCCCGACGGTGAACATGCCGGCCACACCTCCGGTGCGGAAGGCGATGCGCATCGCTTTCCGCTCGCCTCCGTCGCGTGCGGCGGCGGCCACGCGCACGTTTCCGCGTACTGCCAGCCACATTCCGATGAACCCGGTCAGTGCGGAAAATGCGGCGCCAATGGCGAAAAACAGTGATCGCCCGATACGGACCGCGTCCGAGTCGGCTGGAAGTAGGAGCAGTAGAAGGGGAATGACGATGACGAAAATGATCAGAGTGCGGAACTGGCGTTTGAGATACGCCGCGGCCCCCTCCTGAACGGCTCGCGCGATGTTTTGCATGCGTTCTGTCCCCTCTCCCGCGGACAGCACCTCACGCACCAGTGCACCGGCCACGGCCAGGGCGAGTACCGCCACAGCCAAGACCACGACGACCAGCGTGAGGTTCGTGGGAGCGAGGGGCAGAACCGGGCCGCTCTCAGCGGCGAGGTCGAGCCCAGACAATCCGTTCTCCTCCAGACGGGCACGTTAACTATCCCCGCCGGCTCGCCGTGCGCCGGCGGCCGTCCCAAGAGACGGCCGGCACGCCCGGTTCGCCGTATGGCGAGGTTTTATGGGTGCCATCACTTCAGTGTGTACAGCTCACCGTCTCCGTCGCGCCGAACGGTTGCGGTGTGCCGGGGATTCTACGCACCACTGTGAAGAAATGTGAGGGCCGGAGGGCACTTTCCCGGGGATTCGCGGGATATGTGATCACCCGGTGATACGAGAAGTGCAGCAAAAATAGCGGAAAAAATTATTTATTTTATTTCGTAAAAAAGGATATTTTATCTGGTAATGGGGAGGAAGGGTGCATACCGCCTATAACGCAACAAGCCGCACCAATTGGGCGTACAGGGCCGGCGGGGAGCGACAGGGGGTGACAGCAGGTGGCGTTCAGGTCTCTCGCCACAGGCCATGGGGATGCCACACGAGCCGCTCGATGGCCGGGGTGGCTCATCAGCAACGTTGGCGGTTATTTTCTCCTCACGGAGGGCCACGCCCATAAAACCAGCCGACGTGCGCCGCCGCCACCCAAAACCGATCATCGCGGACCAGTGACCGCCGTCCGACTCTTTCAGGGGCGCAGCCGAGCGCCGGCCCCACGCGCGCTCGGTGCGCTCGGTGCGCTCCGACTAGGACTCAGCCAACGCCACCGGGCAGAGCCAGTCGCAACGCCGCGGGGTCAACCTCGGCGGCGGGGTCGGTGTCGAGCCGCTCGGCCATGGCACGGCCGTGGGCAGCCACGCCCACGGCGTCCACACCGTGGGGTGCGTTGATCCCGTAGGCGGCCACCCGGTCCGCACCGCGGCGCAGCAGCCGCGCCGCTCCCTGCGGGTTGCCTCGCTGGGCGTGCGTGAGCCCCACCGCTACCTGCGCGAGACCGCGCCACAGTTCCCGCTCTCCCTCGGGCGCGTCCTTCCAGACCGCCTCCAGGACCTCGTGAGCGTGGAAGGCGTAGTTGGTGTCGAGTAGTCGTTGCGCCTCGCGCAGTCCCTCCTGCGGAGTGAAGGTCGCATCGTCGGGCACGCGAGGCACCCCGGCCACGCCATGGGGCAGTGGTCGACCGTAGCGGTCGCGGGGCCGCTGGTTCTGGGCTCGCCCTTCGGGGTTGCGGTCTCGGTCGCCTGCGTTCATACGTCCCACTCGTCGGTGTCGCGGAGCCAATTGGTCAGGAGACTACCCACACGCTCGGGACGTTCCTGGTGGGGAAAGTGTCCGGCGCCCTGAATCAGTCGCCACTGGTAGGAGCTATCGACATAGCGTCCCGAACCCCGCGCCGCCGCCGGCGGCACAAACGAGTCGAGCGAGCCGTGCAGGTGCAACACGGGCATCCGGATCGGCCGGCGCATCCGTCGCATGTAGCGGTGCCCGTCAGGGCGCGCCTGCGAACGGATCAGCCATCGGTACGGCTCCAGGGCGCAGTGCGCCACCTTGGGAAGCTGCATCGCTTCCCGGCACAGTTGCTCGGTCACCGGATCGGGCCAGCCCGGGCGCGACCACCTCCGCAGCATCCGTCCCACGAACGCGGCCTCGTGCGCCCGTAGCCGGCGCTCTGGCAGCATCGGCAACTGGTAGCCGATCATGTGCCGGGTGGCTCGCCCCTGCGTGCCCGCTAGCAGCGCCGTACGCAACCGCGCTGGATGCGGTGTCGACAGCACTGCCAGCCGCCGCACCACGGCCGGAAAGTAGCTCGCCATGGTCCAGCCCAACAGCCCGCCGGTGGCGTGGCCCACCACGGTCGCATCCGCCTCACCGAGGGCGCGCACCAGTCCGGCCGCGTCGGAGGCCAGCGTAATCGGGTCATATCCCCGTGGCGGCTTGTCGCTGCCGCCGTAGCCACGCAGGTCCATCGCGACCGCGCGAAACCCCGCCTCGGCCAGCGCCGGCAGTTGATGGTGCCATGACCACCAGAATTGGGGGAACCCGTGCAGCAGCAGCACCAGTGGGCCCGTGCCGGCCTCAGCGATGTGGAAACGGGTACCAGCGGCGCTGACCGTCCGATGCGTCCACGGTCCCTCAACCATGATGGCCGATTCCTCAGCCATGCCTCACCCCGTTGTGGCCCCGCGGAACTGGACCTCTCGTCCTGACTATGCTTCGGCCTCGGCCGACCGCTCGCGCCGCAGCGCCGCCATGGACGCCGCCATCGTGGCACTGGTTCGGGGCAGCCCCTGGAGGCGTTTGAGGTGACGGATTCCGATGAAGCTGAGCAGTCCCGCCACGAACAGGTAGAAAACGGTCACAATCAGGAAAGCCAGCCATGGCGCGAGTCCAACCGCCCACAAGCTCAGGCCGATGGTGATCGAGAGGAGGATGATGAACAGATGACCAAGCACCGCCGCGACCGCGAACATTCCAAGACTCTTGGCGACTTTCCGGGCGTCCTGGGCGATCTCCAGCTTGGCCAGCTCGATCTCCAGCCGCACGAGGCGAGAGATGTTCCCGCTCGTTTCGGAGACCAACTCACCCAGCGAGTGCTCGGCCGCGTTGAAGTCCCCCGCCGCTTGACCACCCGATCGGGTCTCGGGCATCAAGGTGGCTCCCTTCGTTCGGACTAACGTCTCCCGCATCCTCGCATATATCGCGTCTCGTGGCCCCGCGCCGGGCCGTGTCGACAGCGGGCGCCCCCACTCCGTCGCAGGGACGCCCGCCTATTGCGGTAAGGCCCTGAACAATAGCGGGCCATGACCGTTACTCGTCGCTGGCGGCGCTGGGAAGCTTTTCCGCGATGATGTCCATGACCGAGGAGTCGGTCAGTGTCGACACGTCGCCCAACTGGCGGTTCTCGGCCACGTCGCGCAGCAGCCGCCGCATGATCTTGCCCGACCGGGTCTTGGGCAACTCGGGCACGATCATGATCTGGCGCGGCTTGGCGATGGGCCCCAGCGACGCCGCCACATGGTCGCGTAGTTCCTTGACCAGGGCATCTCCGCCTTCACCGGCCTCGCCGCGCAAGATCACGAACGCTACGATCCCCTGGCCGGTCACCGGGTCGCTGGCACCGGTCACCGCCGCCTCGGCGACGTTGGAGTGCGACACCAGCGCCGACTCGACCTCCGTCGTGGAGATGTTGTGCCCTGAGACCAGCATGACGTCGTCGACCCGGCCCAGCAGCCAGATGTCGCCGTCCTCGTCGCGTTTGGCCCCGTCTCCCGGGAAGTACAGGCCTTCGAAGCGCGACCAGTAGGTCTTCTTGTAGCGCTCGGGGTCGCCCCAGATGCCGCGCAGCATCGACGGCCACGGCTCACGGACGACGATGAACCCACCGCCTCCGTTGGGCACCGAAACACCCTCTTCGTCGACCACGTCGGCGGCGATCCCCGGCAGCGGGCGCATGGCCGCCCCCGGCTTGCCCTCGGTGACCCCCGGCAGCGGCGAAACCATGATCGCCCCCGTCTCCGTCTGCCACCACGTGTCAACGATCGGGGTGCGGTCGCCACCGATGTTCTTGCGGTACCACGTGTAGGCCTCCGGATTGATGGGTTCACCCACCGATCCCAGGACTCGCAGGCTGGATAGGTCGAACTGGGCCGGGATATCCTCGCCCCACTTCATAAACGTGCGGATCGCCGTGGGGGCCATGTAGGCGATCGTCACGCCGTACTTCTGCACGATCTCCCAGAACCGGCCCTTGTGCGGCGTGTCGGGTGTGCCCTCGTACATGACCGATGTGGCGCCGTTGGCCAGCGGACCATAGACGATGTAGGAGTGTCCGGTGACCCAGCCGATGTCGGCGGCGGTCCAGAACACGTCCGTCTCGGGCTTGAGGTCGAAGACCGCCCAGTGCGTGTAGGCCACCTGGGTGAGGTAGCCGCCCGTGGTGTGCAGGATGCCCTTGGGCTTGGCCGTCGTACCGCTGGTGTACATGATGTACAGCGGGTGCTCGGCGTCGTGGGCCTCGGCGGTGTGCTCGGTGCTCTGCCGGTCGACGACGTCGTGCCACCAGACGTCACGACCCTCGGTCCAGTCGACCTCTTGGCCGGTGCGCCGCACCGTCAACACATGCTCCACGAAGGAGCGGTTGCGCACCGCCTCGTCCACCGCCGGCTTGAGGCTGCTCGGATTGCCTCGACGGTAGCCGCCATCAGCGGTCACCACCGCCTTAGCTTGACAGTCGTCCAGTCGGCTGCCCAACGCGTCAGCCGAGAACCCCCCGAAGACCACCATGTGCGGCGCGCCGATACGGGCACAGGCCAGCATGGTGATCACCGTTTCCGGGATCATCGGCATGTAGACGGCGACCCGGTCGCCCTTGCCCACGCCCAACTCCAGCAGCGCGTTCGCCGTCTGGCACACCATGTCCTTCAAGTCGGCATAGGTGATGGTTCGGGAGTCACCGGGCTCGCCCTCCCAGTAGTAGGCGACCCGGTCGCCGAGCCCCGCCGCCACGTGCCGGTCGACGCAGTTGACCGCAGCGTTGAGCGTGCCACCCGTGAACCACTGCGCGAAGGGCGGATTCCAGTCGAGTACGTTGTCCCATCCGCGCTCCCACTGGAGCCGGCGGGCCTTGTCCTCCCAGAACCCGAGCCGGTCGGCGGCAGCGGTGTCGTAGGCGTCGGCCTTGACATTGGCGTCGGCAGCGAGCTCCGGCGGCGGTGAGAACTTTCGGGATTCCTGTAGCAGATTGGACAGTGTTTCTTGCCCCTGATCTTGGGGGGTGTCAGCCACTGTTGCGCTCCTTACCTCTCGCAATGCCACCCACGGCCCGTGTGGTCAAAGCCACTTCATCAGGCTAGTGCTGGTCATCACAAGTAGGACAACTGTGCCCCCGCGTCGTGACAACGGGGGTTCCATGCGTAGGGTTCGTAGGCGTGAATGCCGCATCTTCCGCACCCGCCGACCCGCTCCAGCGGATCGCGGAGCTGCCCGGCGTGGGCGCGGCCGTCGAGGACACGCGCGCCATCGTCGACCGGCTGCTCGGCCACCGCGTGCTGCGCCGGCGCAGCACCGACGTGTCGATGGAGGCCCTGGTCCGCGGCGCGCGGGCCTCCGCCGTGCTGGAGGGGGCCGATGTCACGCTCCAGGACGTGCGCTCTGGTGACTGCGAGGACCCTCGTGTCAAAGGCGCCCTGCGCGTCTCGGGTGAGCTGGGGACTCTGGTGGAGACCTGGCCCAAGGCGCCGCGTCAGGTCCTGGCCCGGCTGCACGCCCTAGCAGCGGCCGACGCCATCGCTGAAGACGCCCTCGGCCGCCCCCGCGACGGCGCGTCCGGAGCCGCGGCCGAGGACCCGCTGGGCATCGGACCGCCCCCCGCCGCCGACCACGTGGTGGAGCGCATCGAGGGGCTGGACGCCTTGCTGGCCGTCCGCACCTCTGTGCCCGCCTTGGTGGTCAGCGCGATCGTGCACGCCGAACTGCTCGCTGTGCGCCCGTTCGACTGGGGAAACGGCCTGGTGGCTCGTGCCGCGGAGCGGCTCACCCTGATTGAGCGCGGCCTTGACCCCAAAGCCCTCGTTCCCGCTGAGGTGGGCCACGCTGAGCTGCGCGAGGAGTACGGGCCCGCGCTGCGCGGCTATCTGACCGGGCAGCCCGACGGGGTGGGCGCTTGGGTGCGCTACTGCGCCCGAGCCGTCGCCGCCGGCGCCCGTGACTCGCTGGCGACCTGCGAAGCTCTCAAACGGGGCTAAAGCCACTGGTACACGTCGAGCCGGTACGCGAAATGCCAGAAATGCGAAGGATATTCACTGGGCACTGTCGGTGAAGATTTGTGACGTCTGGTGCCTCAAGGGAAAAAGTCCTACACCAGACAAAGTCGACAGCAGTCGGGAAGTGGCCGGGAAGTCCTGTCACAGTTCAATGACAGATCTGGGAACTCCGCCGGAGCTCACGCGACAGTAAACGGCGCCTCGTGCGGCGATGAGCTGTGCACGAGGCGCCGCCTCAAGTGCGTCGAACCGGGCTATCAGGCGTGCATCCTATCTTGTCCGACCAGGGGAAACCTGGCCTGGACGAGCCGCTCGCGGCTTTGGCGAGGCGTGGGTACCCGGCCGCCGCACCCTGTGAGCTTCCCCACTAGGTACTTCCCTTTGTACGCCTGACCACTGCACTTGAAAAGAGTCTCAGGCGAAGCATTTTCTTCCGAACCGACAAATCAACGTGGTAACGTTAAGTATTAGCCTTATTACGTGGTCGTGACCGCGCTTATACGGTTGGAGGAAACCATTCCTAAGGCTCTTGCCGGGAATCGGCCCCCTGCCTTACCAGGTGCGGCCACCTCCGCCGGACGTCAGCCGACGCTCCGGCCAGTAGGTATGAGTGACGCCATACCCGCTGTGCCGGCGTAGGCGACTTCTTCCCCCACAGACCTCATATGGAAACGGAGCCGGCTCTACCCCCCCGGAGCCGGACCGTTGGACGGCCCCCGCTCTCCCCCCGGCGGGGGCCGTCGCCTTTTACCAACTTTTTTCCAGTTCATAGGCGTGTCTTCGTCCTCGCGTGACGCAGCGCGACGGAGGGCAAAACTCCCGCTACGGCCATGGCAGTGAGGCCGAGCAGGGGAGGGAAAACCACCCGAGCCGTTTCGACGAGCGGTGCCCCGGCCGCGACGAACGGCCGGCCAGCGGTCGCCCGCCGGTCAACGAGGAGCCCCGAAAAGTCCCGGGAGCAGGGCTGCCCCCTCCGTCGCTCTCCCCTCGTGACCTCGCGCCAATGACCGCCGGTTTCGTCCTACACGGGTCACGGCCCGGTTCCGGCACAGTGCTGACTCCGTGCCTGACAGGCGAGGATTCCCGGCCGCCCCGCGGGACCGACGGGTTCCCGCTGCGCGGCGGACGGCCACGTCGCCTTGCCCACCACCCGCCCCACGTGCCAGCGGCACCGCGCTCTGCGGCCCCAGGCGGGACAGAGGCGGAGCCGAGACCGCACCACCATCTCCCCCCTTCACCGGCAACGCCGAACCTAACGACCACCTACAACATCACCGACACAAGCGATCCCCCGCCCGGAAGAGCGGAACACTCTCGCTGAAACCTCGGTAGCGGAACAGGCAGGGACAGGGCAGCGCCGAGGCGGTTCCAGAGGATGGCTGCGTGCGGTGGGCGCCGTGTGCGTGAGTGGGGAGAACCTGGTCTCCCCCGGCGGGGAGGTTATCCACAGCCGGTGAATCGGGCTTTCCCGTCGGGAGCGGCGTCACCGAATGTGGACGGTAGCCGCTTGCGCACGATCCGTCCGCGCCTTTCAGGGAGGCTGCCGTGGTCACCGACACCGCCGTACCCTTGCCGCGTCCGCTGCTCGTCACCGACGATCCCGAGTTGCTCGACGATCTTCTCCGATTGGCCGCAGCGGCCGACGTCGAGGTCACCGTGGCCCACACCGCCGCACACGCCGCCCGGGAGTGGAGGCGGGTACCGCTCGTGGTCGTCGGCACCGACCTCGTCGCCCCCGTGGCCACGCTGGAGCCCGAGCGTCACCCCAACGTCGTGGTCGTCGCGCGTGCCCCCGCCGTCGAGATGGCGCCCCCCACCCTTGCCGATGCCGATAACAGCGACCGCGCGTGGCGGGCCGTGCTAGGGGTGGGCGCTCGCGAACTGCTGTCGCTGCCTCACGAGGAATCGCGGCTAGTCGACCTCCTCGCCGAGACCACCGCCGCCGGAGAGGCCCGCGCCCCGCTCATAGCCGTGGTCGGCGGGCGGGGTGGGGCGGGGGCGAGCCTGCTGGCGGTAGCGCTCGCCCTCGCCGGTGTGCGCGCGAAGCTGCGTACCGTCCTGGTCGACGCCGACCCCCTCGGAGGCGGACTCGATCTCCTCATCGGCGACGAGCATGTGACAGGCGCGCGCTGGCACGAATTCAGCCAGCGGCGAGGGCGGATCAACTGGGAATCGTTGCGTGAAACGCTGCCGACCACACGCGGAGTGACCCTGCTGACCTGGCCTCGCGAGGCGTCCGCCGCGTCCCCGAGCGTCCCGCCCGAAGCCATGCGGGCGGTGCTGGCCTCCGCCGTGGTGGGAACCGACATGGTCATCACCGATCTCCCGCGGGCTATCGACCCCGCCGCCGAGGAGGTGCTGCGGCGCACCGGCACGGTGCTGCTCGTGGTGCCGGCCGAGGTCCACGCCGTCATCGCCGCCAGCCGCATCGTGCCCGCTCTGCGGGAACGGGTGGCCGACCTGCGCGCTGTCGTGCGTGGCGGCTGCCCTGAAGGGGTGTCCGCCGAGGCGGTCACCCTCACGCTCGGGGTGCCCCTGGCAGGCGAACTCGTCGACGAGCCGGACCTGTCCGACACGTTGGAGAAGGGACACACCCCCGCCACCGGTTCACGTTCGCCCTTGGCACGTTTCTGCGACTCCTTCCTCGCGCGTATGACCGTGCACGGACCGGCGCCGTAGCCCTCGGCTGTTCCTGCTTAGCTTCCTCGCTACGCCGCTGTGGTTCGCTGCGGCAGCACCGGCGGCACGGTGATCGGCACGGTTTCCCACGCGCGAAGGCAGTATGCAGCCCCGGTCGCGCTGCACCACCTCCTCGTCACGCTGCCCGCGCGGTCACCCCACAGTCGGGACCGAGCCCAGGCGCACCCCCAGCGGGGCAGCCGAGCGAGCAGGCTTCGCCGGCCATGTCACTCAGCCCGATCGCCTCTCCGGGGCCATCGCACCGGAGGGCAAGGAACCGCTCCTGTCTCTTCGCCACGAGGAAACGGTCCCGATTACATCTTCCGCTCCTACCGGGGGTGCGGCTTCGGCGACGTAGCGCACCCCCGACACCGAGCCTTCAGCCAATCGGCAGTCGCCCTTTCTGGGGCCACCACCCCGTCTACTCCGATTACTTCGATCATGAGGAGACCGAATATGGCCGCCGCCGTGCCCGCATCCGCCCCGATCCCAGCCACTCCCGGGGAGCCCGACCTGCTCAGCGCCGTACGCGCCCACCTGATCCGGGAGGGCGCCGAACCCACCCCCGCCCGTGTCGCAGCCGCGCTGCGCGCCGAGGGGGGTGTGCTTGGCGACGCCGAAGTGCTCGCGATCGTGCGGCAACTGCGCGCCGACCTCACCGGAGCGGGCCCACTCGACCCGCTGCTAACCGACCCCGACATCACCGACATCCTCGTCAACGGCCCCAGCGATATCTGGGTCGATGACGGAGCCGGACCACGCCGCGCCGCCGGCGTTCGCTTCCCCGACGACGATGCCGTGCGCCGGTTGGCCCAGCGGCTGGCCGCACAGGCGGGGCGGCGACTCGACGCCGCAGCGCCGTGGATCGACGCGCGGCTGCCCTCCGGGGCACGGCTGCACGCGGTGCTCGCCCCCGTCGCCCCCGACGGCACCTGCCTGTCGCTGCGGCTGCCCCGACCAACCGCGTTCTCGCTCGCCGAACTGGTTGCCGCCGGCAGCCTGACCGAAGCCGGCGCCCGCTTTCTGCGGACGCTCGTGCGAGCCCGGTTGCCCTTCCTCATCTGCGGCGGTACCGGCACCGGTAAGACCACGCTGCTGTCGGGGCTGCTGTCCCTCGTCTGCGAAGGGGAACGACTGCTTCTCGTGGAGGACTCCGCCGAACTGCGGCCCGACCACCACCACGTGGTCCGGTTACAGGCGCGCCCTCCTAACATCGAGGGCACCGGCGGGGTCGATCTGCACCAGCTCGTGCGGCAGGCGCTACGGATGCGCCCCGACCGGCTCGTGGTGGGCGAGGTTAGAAGCTCAGAGGTGGTTGATCTCCTGATCGCGCTTAACACCGGCCACGAGGGCGGCTGCGGCACCATCCACGCCAATACCGCTGCCGACGTGCCCGCCCGCATCGAGGCGCTGGGCTGTGCGGCAGGACTGAGCCGCGAGGCCGTGCACAGCCAACTCGCCGCAACCCGCGCCGTTATCGTGCATCTGGTGCGCGACCCCGGCGGGCTGCGCAGGCTCGCCGAGGTGTGTGTGCTGCGCCGCGACTCTTCCGGGCTGGTGCGGGCTGTCCCCGCGCTGTCGTTCCCCCGCGGGGAAGGAGACGGAAACGGTGGCCTTATCGAACACGAGGGGCTGGCCGACCTGCTAGCCCGCATGGGCCAAGAGTGGCGCCACCCCGAAGGATCGGAGGTCTCCCGGTGATCCTCGCGTTCCCGCCGGCCGGCCGCTCCGCGTTCGCCCACCTGCCGTGGCTGTTCTGGCCACCCCCTGAGGTCTGGCTGTGGTTGTTCGCCGTTGCGGCAGCCTCGTTCGTGGCCGTGCACGCGCTGCCATCCCCGCCGCGGGTCCGCCTCACGGCGCTCACCCGAGCCTCGAGGGCCGGCCGGGCGCGCCGCGCGGTCCACGCTGGCCACCTGGTGTGGCGCGCGCTTCGACGCCGCGCCGACCACTCCCTGGGGCGCGGCTCCGCCCAGTGGCAGCGGGCAACGGTCGACCTGTGCCGGGGCATGGCCACCGAACTGCGCGGCGGGCGCCCGCCGCCCACGGCACTGGCCGCTGCCGTCGCGGAGCTACCGCCAGAGGTGGCCAGCCGGTTGGCCCCGGTTGTCGCGGCGGCCAACACAGGCCACGACCCCACCACGGCGTTGCGCTCGGCCGCACGCCGCCCCGGCGCGGCCGGACTGAGCTACCTGGCCGCCTGCTGGCAGGTGGCCGCGGGCACCGGTGGCGGCCTGGCCCCCGTGGTTGAGCACCTCGCCGACGGACTTGCCGAGGCCGCCGCCCGCCGGGCTGAGCTCAACGCTCAGCTTGCCGGGCCACGTACGACCGCGCTGCTGCTGGCCGGCTTGCCCCTTGTGGGGCTGGCCATGGCAGCGGCCATGGGAGCCTCCCCTGTGGTGTTCCTGCTCACCACCCCGGTCGGTCTTGGGTGCCTCACCGCCGGCATCGTTTTAGAGCTGCTCGGGTTCTGGTGGGTCCAGCGCCTCGTCCGCCGCACCCTGGCCACACTCGACCCCTAACGCGCGCGTGCCCTGGTTGCCGGGCCCGGTACGGCTGCCGCCGCCGGGGCCGGCCACGAACTGGAGGACCTATGGCGCCGGTGACCATGGCTTTTCCCCTCGCGCTGCTGCTGGTCGCGGCCAGTGTCTGGCTCGCGCTAGGCGACGGCCGGTCGGGTGCCGAGCATCGGCTGGCCGCCCTCCTCCCGCCCGCCGGCGGCGCGCAGCGGCCACGGCGGCGCGACGAGTGGCGGCCGGGCGGCCTTGTCCGGCTGGCATTGGCCGGCCTGCCGGTTTTCACGCTGAGCCTGCTGCTCGGTCTCCCCGTGGGGCCGATGGTGGGGGTGGCAGCCGGCGCGGTCGTGTGGCGTCGGCTGGGTGGCGCGGCACGGCGGCGTGTCCGGGAGCGGCAGCACCACATGACGGCCGCTCTGCCGGTCGCCGTCGACCTGCTCGTGGCCTGCCTGCGCTCCGGTGGAACCGTGCCAGCATCCCTCGAGGCCGTAGCGCGCGCGGTCGGCGGGCCGCTGGGCGGTGAACTCGGCGAGGTCGCCCAACAGTTGCGCCTGGGCGCCGAGCCCGCCGTGGCGTGGCGCGCCGCCACCGGACCGCCCGAACTCCACGCGCTGGCCCGGACCCTCACCCGCGCCAGCGCCACCGGCGCGCCAGCGGCTGACCTGCTGCAACGCCACGCCACCGACTGTCGCCGTTCGGCGCGAGCGCGGGCGCTCGCCCTCTCACAACGGCTCGGTGTCCTCGTCGTCGCACCGTTGGGCCTGTGCTTTTTGCCAGCGTTCGTCCTTATCGGCGTGGTTCCGCTCGCGGTGGGGCTGCTCCCAGAGCTGCGTCTGTCTTGAGGGCGTGGGGACCGTCGCCAAGGGCATGAACTGTGCCATCGCGCTGGTGGCCAACCGCCGCTCTTGGAGCGATAATCGGGTTTCCCGCGACAATTCACCAGCTCATCGAGGGTTTTTGGTCAAGATTTGAGAGGTGGGGTGGGGAGCGGCCACCTCTCCTGCCGTGTGACTCGCGCCGCCGCGGCGGTGGTGTTCCCAAACCGCGCTGTGGAAGGGAAAACCGTTGAACGCCCGCCGCCGCCCTCCGGCTTTGAGGAGGGCGTGGCGTGCCGGCGTTGGGTGTCCTCACCGCAGGTAGCGGGCTTTGTCGGCGCCTCGGGCAGCGTCCGAGGGGATATACGTGATCTATCCTCAAAAAGGTGGGGTAATCCCCCCACCCTCCGTTGCGCCCGACCCTGCTGTCGTGGCGCTTCAGCCCAGGAGCCTTATGTGGCGGAGATCGAAATCCAACCAGTAACTCCCGCATCCGCGCATGACCGCTACGGTGACATCATCACTGCTCTCAGTGAACTCACCCAGGTCTTGGCTATCGAGGAATCGATGGAGGAGAGCCTGCAACGCATCCTCGTGCTGGCCATGCGGTTGATCCCCGGCTGTCACGCGGCCAGTATCACTGTGCTCGACGACAGCGGCATGCCTAAGACCATCGTGGCCACCGACGACGACACGTTCCGACTCGACCAAGGCCAGTATCAGCTTGACGACGGGCCGTGCCTGGACGCGGCGCGTCGGCACACCATCAACCGCTGCGATGTGGAAGCGGCCGAACAGGTGTGGCCGAGGTTTACCGAGATCGCCAAGTCCATGGGGCTGCGCAGCTATCTCTCGGCAGGGTTGGTCGTCGAAGGCCATCCCTTGGGAGCGCTTAACCTTTCCAGCCGCGAACCGGCCGGTTTCGACGCTCTCGACGAGGCATTCATTTCGATGTTCAGCACCCCGGTCGCCTCGGCCATCGCCGGGCGCGACCGTTACCAGCGCACCTCTGAACTCGCGGTGAACCTGGAGCGGGCGATGGACTCGCGCGCCGTCATCGACCGTGCCATCGGCATCGTCATGGCCCAGGCTCGCTGCGACGCCGACGTGGCCTTCGAGCGGCTGCGCACCGCGTCGAATAACCAGAACATCAAGCTGCGCGAGATCGCGGCGCGCGTCGTCGAACAGGTTCCGCACAACGGGAACGGAAGCCGGCGGTAGCAATGCCCTGGTGCCGCAGTGGGCGGCACAGCCACCCAAAGAATCACTTAATTCTGGCAAATCAGACGTAGCACGCTAGGTGTGTTTTACCGGCCGTGGACTAAACTCGCATTAGCACCGGGGTCTAGAAGCGGGCCCTCGGGCGCGGGGCGCCCCATCCTTCCGGCGCCCTCACACAATGCGCCCCACACCGGCAATTCGGTGCTTAGCTGGTCTCTTCATCAGGAGTCAGCAATGTCCGTCACCGATGTCAGCGCCGCACCAACGAACCGCCGGTCTGAACCGGCGCCAGAACATAGCGCACCCGAACAGACATCACCGTCACAGCGCAAGCGCGACGCAGAGGTCGCTGACCTCTTTCGGCGACTCAACCAGTTGCCCGACGACGATCCCGGCTGCGCCGAGATACGTGGGCGGATCGTCGAGCACTACATCGGGCTCGCTCGCCACATCGCATCGCGCTACGCCAACCGCGGCGAACCGACCGAGGACCTCGAACAGGCGGCCCTCCTCGGTTTGGTCAAGGCTGTCAACGGTTTCGATACCGAGCGCGGTCATGACTTCATCGCCTACGCCGTGCCCATGATGACAGGAGAGGTTAAGCGGCACTTCCGCGACAAAACGTGGGCTGTGCGCGTCCCGCGACGCCATCAGGAGAAGCGCAGCGAACTGAACCGCACCATCCACAGCCTCACCCAGCGACTGGGCCGCTCGCCTCGGATGGGCGAACTCGCCCACGAGATGGAGATGTCGGTGGACGACCTGTCGGAGTTGATGGAGGCATCTACCGCCTACAGCGCTCTCTCGCTGGACTCTCCCGCCAACGACGATGAGGGCAACGGCCTCAACCTCGGCGACACGATCGGCGGCCTCGACGGAACGCTCGAAGGAGTCGTGGAGCGCGAGGCCCTGCCCTCGCTGCTGCGCTCGCTGCCCGAGCGGGAACGCCGGATCGTGCTGCTGCGGTTCTTCGGAAACAAAACTCAAAGCGAGATCGCCGCCGACATCGGTATCTCGCAGATGCACGTGTCCCGTCTGCTCTCCAACGCTCTCGCCCGCATGCGCCGTGGCATGCTCGAAGACGGCTGAGGCGGTGGGCTCTCAGCGTTCGTGGCGGATGCGTTGCCGAACCCAGTACACGTTGAGTCCCGCCGCCAGGCACCCGGCCCCAAGGACGACAGTCAACGGGGTCGAGTGTGCCCACACGGCGGCGAGGACCGCACCGGCGAAGAGCACCACGGTGCCGAACAATGCCAGGAACAACCGGGAGCGCAGGGCACTGGCCGGCCGGTCGATACTGCCAAACGGTCCACGTATCCGACCCGCGCGCATCCCCTGGCCAGCCTCTCCCTCACAGTTCGTCCCGTTCCATCCTAGAGCGTGACGGATCGACACCTAGCGGGTCGGCGACCGACCTCCAACCGTGGGGTTCGCGTTTCGCGAACGGCGGTGACCTGCGAAGACACCGGCGTTTCGCTGCTCGGTGCAGGGGTACTGCGCCGAGCCAGAACACGCCTTGGCTCTCCGGGGAGGAAAGGACACGAAACCATGGAGCGTGGCAGCGACAAGCACGGCCCCAAGCTCGACGACGAGATGGAGAGTGAGATTCAGGGGGTCCTCAAGGGGAAGCAGCCTACGCGCGCCGACGAGGCGCGGGAGCCCGAGCCCACCGTCACCGAGGAGGGCGAGTCGGCCATCGCCGATCCTGAAGCGGTGGACGAAGAGGCCGAAACTCCCGACCGGCCGACCGAGTAGCCCGAGCCCGCACACCGTTCAGGCCCCTCGGGGTGTACTCGCCGCCGTGCGTCGTCCCATCGGCGTCACAGTGAGTGGAGCTACATCGGCCGGTGCGGCTGGGCACCTGGCCGCGGCAGCTCCTCCTGGCTGCCGCGGCCAGGTGCCCAGCCGTTTCCCCCACCGCTTGCAAGAGCGGGAGCCGGACCACCGCCAGTCTCGCGTGCCGCTCAAGAGCCGCCCTGACGCAGGGGCTGCGGCACCCCATGCACATGGGCGGGACAGTCCCCATCGCACCCATGGCCACCGCGGTGAACACCACTGCTCCCGACCCCGGTCACACCCGCCCGTGCGGCGCGGGGAACCGCCGGTTACCGCAGGCCGTGGTCGATCATGTCCAGCAGGCGACCGGACAGGTCGTCGGTCTTGGGGGGTGCGAGGCCGCGCAGGGGGCCATCGACCAGTAGCGTGGCCAGCCCGTGTACCGCCGACCAGGCGAGGAACTCGGCGCCGGGGCGACGCTCAGCGGTGAGAACCCCCGCCTCGACGAGTCCGTCCAGAGCTTGGCTCAGTAGTTGCAGCGGGGTTAGCCCGGTGTTTCCCGCTCGCTCGGGGCTGGTGGCGCTTTCCTGGTCGCTGGGCACGGCGAACGCCGTGCGGAACAGTTCCGGCTCGGTTTGGGCGAAGCGCAGGTAGCCGGTGCCCACGGCGCGCAGCAGCGCCCGCGCGACAGCGGAGGGATCACCCTCGCGGACCACCGTGTCCTGCTCCTCTTCGATCACCACTGCCAGTCTCGACTGGGCTGCCGAGCACACCGCCCTGAGCAAGGCGTCGCGGTCGGCGAAGTGCCGGTAGGCCGCGTTGGGGGCCACTCCCACCCGGCGGGTGGCCTCGCGCAACACCACCGCCTCTGGCCCGCCCTCGCGGGCCAGTTCGGTTCCGGCGGCCAGGAGTGCGTTGCGCAGATCGCCGTGGCGATAGGTGCTGCGTTTGGGCGGGTTAGCCGGCATTGTTCACCCCTAATGTGGATGGCGTCCACAATGTGTGCCATTGTAGACACCGTATACAAGATCCGTCCTCCGAGCATGGCCGTGCTGCACCGCCCGTCGTACGACGGGCGGTGCAGCACGGCACAAAGGAACCCACATGATGACCGTGATCGACCTCGAACCATCGGCGCGCCGGCTCACCGACTTGCTGGGGACGTTGGCCGACTCCCAGCTTTGGGCCCCTACCCCCTGCGAGGGCTACCGGGTGCGCGATCTCCTCGCTCACCTCCTCGACGTCACCTCCGCCTTCCGCGACGCCGCCACCAAGGTTGAAGGGGCCGCCGCCGCTCCCAGCGACGCCACCGCGGCCGAACTCGACCCGCACTGGCGCGAAACGCTGCCGCGGAGCATCGAAGCGATGGTGTTCGCCTGGCGCGACCCCGCCGCATGGGAGGGCACCGCGCGAGCGGGGGGACGCCTGCTGCCCGCCCCGATCGTGGGTAGGATCGCCGCCGGCGAGCTACTGCTGCACGGTTGGGACCTCGCTCGCGCCACCGAGCAGCCTTTCTCCTGCGACTCCCGGACGGCCGAAGCCTCCCTGCACGTCATGAGCCTTTCAGCCAACGACAGCGACCAGCGGGAACGGCAGGGGCTGTTCGGCCCGCCCGTCGAGGTCTCTGCCGACGCTTCTCTACTCGACCGCACCATAGCCATGAGCGGCCGAAACCCCCAATGGGCCCCCATCTGACCTCCGTCGCCCACCATCGGCGTTGCCACCATCATGCTGGAGTTCGTCGGGGCGGCCGTCTGCCGATAATCATGCCCCTCCAGACCGATCGCTCGATCATCTCTGTTGGTTTCATTTTCCTCGGATAGCCAGCACACTCTTTGACAGGGCGCGGCGTATGGGCACGGTGCATGGTTCGATATTTGTTTAGCCTGCGCTCGGCGGAGTGGCCGCTCCGCTCGGTTGCCTCGGGCTCCTGTGAGCCCGGCAGACTCTTCGGTTGGCTTCCTTTGTAGCTAGGAGCCTCCGTCGATGGCGGACACCCTGAACCCCAGCCTGTCGGTGGAATGTGCCAACCGGGGATCAAACAGGGGCGCCGTGGACTTGCGGTCCCCTGGGGCCCAACGGGATCGTTGCGTACTGCGTCGCCTTCTATTTCGCTTCGCACTCACCAATGCTGTACCGCATTCACGGTGGTCAGGTGCGTGGCTACGAGCAAGGCCAGCGCCTCTTGTGTATCTGATGACCCGAGTCTCCCGTGTGATCGACCCCAGCGTGCACCACCTCGCTACCTGCGTTAACGATGCCGCCGACGCCGAAATGGTGGCGCGACACCTGGCGGACTGGAGCTCACGCAAACGGGCGCTGTTTCGCCTCTTTGACGTTGCCGCGGCACTAGATGGCTTGAAGCGGACAGAACTACTGACCGGGGCCTGAGAACACGCGCCGCGGCGGTTGCCGTCAGCGCGCGAGGTCAGACCGCGTCCAAGGCTGCGGGCAGCGCAGCCTCGTAGGTGGCGCGCAGTTCCGGGAGGGGAAGGTCGACGCTCCCCGCGGGGTGGGTGATGCGCACGGCCGTGCCACCGACTGTGCCGATCGCTGTCGCGGGGACACCGTGGCGATCGCACAGCTCGGTGAGCGCCGCCTCGGAACCGGGGTGCACGACCACGAGCGCTCGCGCAGCCGACTCGCTGAACAGTGCCGTGACCGCGTCGCCGGCCACCTGCACCGCACAGCCGACCCCGCCGCGCAGCGCCGACTCCGCCAGCGCCACGGCCAGCCCGCCGTCGGAAAGGTCGTGGGCAGCGGCGGCCAGCCCCGTGGCCGCGGCCTCGCCGAGCACCCGCGCCAGCGCGGCCTCAGCGGCCAGGTCCACCCGCGGCGGCTGGCCACCCAGGTGGTCGTGGATGACACTGGCCCACGCCGAGCCGCCCAGCTCCTCGCGGGTCTCACCCAGCAGTACGATGCTCGCCCCCTCGGTCGCTGCTGGAAAGGCCGAGGTCAGTCGGGTGTTGACGTCGTCGATGACCCCCAGCACGCCGATCACCGGCGTGGGGTGGATCGCGGTGGCCCCCGTCTGGTTGTAGAAGCTCACGTTGCCGCCCGTGACCGGCGTTCCCAGCTCCTGGCAGGCGTCGGCCAGACCGCGCGTGGCCTCGGCGAACTGCCACATGACCCCCGGATCTTCCGGAGAGCCGAAGTTGAGACAGTTGGTCACCGCCAGCGGACGGGCCCCCGTGGCCGCCACGTTGCGGTACGCCTCGGCGTAGGCGAGCTGCGTGCCCGCATAGGGGTCGAGCCGGGTATAGCGTCCGTTGCCGTCGGTGGCCAACGCGACCCCGCGGTCACCGGTGTCGGCGACCCGAATCACGCCGCTGTCGTGCGGGGTAGCCAGTACCGTATTGCCCAGCACGTAGCGGTCGTACTGCTCGGTGACCCACCCGGCGTCGCAGATCCCGGGCGAGCCCACTACCGTCAGTACCTGTTCCCGCAGTTCGGCGTCGCTCACCGGCCGCGCCAGCCGCGCCGGCGTATCGGTTTGGAGCGCGTCCTGATCGGCGGGTTTGTGGTAGGGCCGCTCGTAGACGGGGCCCTCGTCGGAGGCGGTGCGCGGCGGCAGGTCGACGACGGTCTCGCCGTGCCAAGTCATGACCAGACGCCCACCCCGCTGGTCCTCCTCCCCGGTGACCTCGGTGACCTCACCGATCACGGTGGCCAGGATGTCCCACTTGGCGCACGTGTCCAGGAACGCTTCGAGCTTGCCGGGCTCGACGACGGCCATCATGCGTTCTTGCGACTCGCTCATGAGGATCTCCTCAGGCGTGAGCCGCGGGTCCCGCAGCGGCACCCGATCGAGGGCGATACGCATCCCGCCAGTGCCGCCGGCGGCCAGTTCGGTCGTGGCACACGACACCCCCGCCGCGCCGAGGTCCTGGATGCCCACCACCAGATCCCGCTCGAACAGTTCCAGGCTGCACTCGATGAGCAGCTTCTCCAGGAACGGGTCGCCCACCTGCACGCTGGGCCGTTTGGCGTGACTCTCAGCATCGAAATTGGCGCTGGCCAACACTGACGCGCCGCCGATGCCGTCGGGGCCGGTCGTCGCGCCGAACAGCACCACCTTGTTACCCGGCCCCGGAGCCTGGGCCAGCTTGATGCCGTCGTGGCGCATCACCCCCACGCACAGCGCGTTGACCAACGGGTTGGCCGAATAGCCGGGGTCGAAACCGAGCTCGCCGCCGATGTTGGGCAGGCCGAGACAATTGCCGTAGAAGGAGATGCCCGAGACCACACCCGGCAGCACCCGGTGGGTGTCGGCGGCCTCGGCCGGGCCGAAGCGCAGCGCGTCCATGACCGCCACGGGCCGCGCGCCCATGGTGAGAATGTCGCGGACAATGCCACCCACGCCGGTGGCCGCGCCCTGGTGCGGCTCGACGTAGGAGGGGTGGTTGTGCGACTCGATCTTGAAGGTGACGGCGTAGCCGTCGCCCACGTCGACCACACCGGCGTTTTCCCCCATACCGACCAGCAGCGCGTCACTGTGCGGCGCCTTTGCCCCGAACTGGCGCAGGTGGGTCTTGGAGCTCTTGTAAGAGCAGTGCTCGCTCCACATCACCGAGTAGATGGCCAGCTCAGCGGAGGTAGGGCGACGCCCAAGGATGGTGCGTACGCGCGCGTACTCGTCGTCCTTCATCCCCAGTTCGGCGAAGGGCTGCGGGGTGTCCGGGCTGGTTTCGGCGCGAGAGACGGTGTCGAGCTGTGATGTTTCGGTCATGCGGCGCGGGTTTCCGTTCGATGGTGATGCGACAGCGGGTGGCTGGTGCGTCAGGATGTGGGAGCGGTACTGGGCACGTCGATCTGGGCGTGCACGATGACGAGACCGGCCGTGGAGTCCTCGGTGAAGGGTTCGGTGTTACCCCGCACCACGAAGGAGCCGTTCGTCATCGCGGAGTCGGCCAGCGCGACCTGGTCGGGGTCGGTCTCCCCCTGTGGCAGCATCCGTCCCCACCCCTGAGAGAGGAGGTGGTTGTAGACGGTTTCGATGGTCTGTTCGCCGTCGAACTCGTCGCTGCTCAACGCCACAGCCCGGTAGCATTCGGCCGCTGAGCAGCGCTCACCGAGGTCGGTGTAGCTGACGCCATCGGGTTCGTTGCCGAGGACCGACAGTTCCGGCGCGGGCGGCAGCGACTCCGAGGTCGCCGCCGGCGGGGTGGCAGAAGGCGCGGTGAGCGCGTTGATCAGCCCAAACCCCGCCGTGGTCACCAAGCCGGCCGTGGCGAGCGCGACCAGGATGTACCCGGCTTTGCGTGAGCGCAGCAGCTCCATCATGGCCATCATGAGCCGCGATCCCCCGGACGTGGTGTGGACAGTGCGGGCACGATGTCAGCGGGCGACCGCACCGGCCGCTACCGGCCGTTCGCCGGTCAGGTGGGCCAGCACCGAGGTGAAGAACCCCAGCCCGTCCACGGAGGGGCCGGTGAGCGCCGAAATGGCGTGCTCGGGGTGGGGCATGAGCCCCACGACGTTGCGGTGCTCGTTGGTGACGCCGGCGATGTCGCGCCGCGAGCCGTTGGGCGTCTGCCCGGCGTAGCGCAGCACCACACGGCCTTCGGCTTCGAGCTTGTCCAGCGTGGCGGTGTCGGCCGTGTAGTTGCCCTCGTTGCTCTTCAGCGGGATCAACAGTTCCTGCTCCGCACGGTAGGCCCCGGTCCAGGCTGTGTCCGTCGCCGTCATGCGGATGGGCTGATCGCGGCAGATGAACCGCTGCCCGGCATTGCGGGTGAGCGCACCCGGCAGCAGGTGACTTTCGCACAGCACCTGGAAACCGTTGCAGATACCCAGCACCGGCAGGTCTCCCGACTGTGCGGCGGGCACGATCTCGCTCATGATCGGCGCGAAGCGCGCGATGGCGCCACAGCGTAGGTAGTCGCCGTAGGAGAAGCCGCCGGGCAGGACCACGGCGTCAACCCCCTTAAGGTCGGCGTCGCCGTGCCACAGGGACACGGGCTCGCCGCCGGCGGTGCGCACGGCGCGAGCGGCGTCCCGGTCGTCGAGAGAACCGGGAAACGTGACGACGCCCACACGAGCAGCCATGAGGACTCTCCGTATGTCGTGAAGGTGCAACAGTGGGGGCGACGCGCGAGCGCGGCCGTCCCCGAACAGCTCATCCGCCCCCGAGGTTACCCGCTGGCTCGTCGCGCGGTGTCGTCCGGCGGTGCGGTCCTGCTCAGCACGGCACCGCGGTCCATGCGCGCTGCTGGGGTACGCGCGACAGCGGGGCGCACCGCAGGTGCTTGTCCAGGTGTACGGCCGTGCCTCCGCCGGGCAGTTGGGTGAAGGTGACCCGGTCCATGAGTTCCCGCATCAAGAGAATTCCCCTGCCCGCCTCCGATTCGGGGCCGGGGAGGGGGACCTCATCGGCGTTGAAACCGGTACCGGTATTGATCACACGAAGGGTACAAAATTCACTTCGAATTCGTGTTGATACTTCATAGTGGGGGGCAGGGGCACCGTGGTCGATGACATTCGCACACGCCTCGGAACAGGCCAGCAAAATATCGGTAAGGCAATCAGCGCATACCCCGTGAGTACGAAGTGCTCCGCCGATGAATTCGCGGGTCACGGGAACCGTGTACGCTTCCCGAGGCAGCGCGATTGAGAATCTCACGTCCATCGGTCGCCCCCACAGCCATCGATACAATACAGAGGGTTCCCCTCGCGCATTGTCCGAAACCGGGTTGAATAGCGTAACCACATGTGGCCATGTCTCGCGGCGCGTTTTTCCCGGTATCACAGGGCTTAGCGTGTCCGATGTCTCGTCGGCAGTTCTGACTCTGGCGAGAGGCCGGTGTCCCTGGGGGTGTGGAACCGAGGACCGGGGGTTATTCCACGTGCACTTCAAAGTCCTCGATGACCGGGTTGGCCAGCAGGGTCTCGGCTAGGCGGCGTACGTCAGCCAGCTTGGCGTCGTCGACTTCGCCCTCGACATCCACCTCGAACCGTTTGCCCTGTCGGACATGGGAGACCCCCGAGAAGCCCAGCCGCTGGCAGGCGCCCACGATCGCCTGCCCCTGGGGGTCCAGGATTTCGGGTTTGAGCATGACGTCCACGATGACGCGGGCCACGGGTTCCTCCACTGGTGTCGCTGGTGCGCTGCGCATCCGTGCTTGGCCGCACTGACCGGTAAGCGGGTGTGCTCCCCACGCGGGAAAGCAGCAAGAACCCTACGGCACCGCTGGGTGCCGCCGCGACGCTGGATGTGCTCGATGCGCTCGCGTGCCGCCTGGTTCATCCTCGCACCGGTGCCTTGTGGAAGCGGCTAGGCCCCTACGGCGGTTGTTGCGTATCGTTACCCATGGCGGCGGGCGGGAAAGAATGGATCGCGGCGTAGTGGGCAGCGGCACAGTGAGGTGGTCACAGGGCCGCACGAGGCACGGGAAGCCCGCTCTCGCCCGAGTTGTGGCGCTGGCTACCGGCGAGGAGAGGCAGCCAGTGACACGTGTCACTCCTGCCCCTGTCATCATGGGATGCCCTTTTCTGCGTCTATCCATATGGTAGCGATCCCACGGTCGTCCTTAGGGGGAAATTTTGACGACCATCGAACTTGACCGAGCCTCTGAGCCTGGAGAGGAGACCGGGAACACGGACTTCGTCACGGCTGTCACACCCTACGCCGACCAGCTCTACCCCATGGCGCTGCGGATGACCCGCAATTCCGCCGACGCCGAAGACCTGGTGCAGGAGACCTTCGCGAAGGCCTTCGCGAGTTTCCACCAATTCCGTGCCGGTACCAACCTGCGGGCCTGGCTTTACCGAATCCTTACCAACACCTTCATCAACGGGTACCGTAAGAAGCAGCGCGAGCCGCGCCAGGAGATGACCGACGAGATCAAGGACTGGCAGCTTGCCGCGGCCGACACCCACGCCTCTACAGGCTCCCGCTCCGCCGAGGCAGAGGTCATGGACCGGCTCCCCGACATGGCCATCCGGCGCGCCCTTGCCCGGATTCCAGAGGAGTTCCGGCTGGTCGTCTACTTGATCGACATCGAGGGGTACTCCTACAAGGAGGCCGCCTCGCTTATGGAAACCCCGCTGGGGACGGTTATGTCCCGGCTCCATCGGGCCCGTCGGCAACTACGTGAGCTGCTGGCCGACTACGCGCGTCGCCCCAGCCGCACCTCTGCCGCAGAGGTCTAGAGCGTTGCTCCGGTCCCCGTAGCGGACCGTTCCTCGTCACGTTTGGTAACCGTTGCCGAGCGTCTCATCTCGCTTCTTCGACTGGCTATGCCACCACGTTGACACCATCGGCTCCGACGACCCGCACTGCCGCGCGCCGCTGCCGTCTTCCTTGGTCGACCAACTTTTTCGTTGGATGTCCTTGTAAAAGATAGGAAGACCTGTTACTTGCGCTTTCGTTTTTCTTGGGGATGATGAAGCCAGCGGCGAATAAGGGGAGTGGGGTCTTGCGCTGCCTATGGTGAGGTCTGTCACGATGGCGCAAAGGGGCGCCCACTCAGACCCGTTACCCCGGGTGAGCGGGCGGATAGCCGCCGACCAACGACACCCCGTTACGTCGGCCCTAAAACCCGAGGAGCGACACGTGTCCGTCACTCATGAGGAACCGGAGCTTATTCAGCTTCTGACCCCGACAGGTGAGCTACGCGAGCATCCCGACTATCCGCTCGACATCGGCGATGAGGAGATGCGCGGGCTCTACCGAGACCTCGTACTGGTACGGCGCCTCGACACCGAAGCGGTTGCCCTTCAGCGCCACGGTGAATTGGGCCTATGGGCCTCGCTGTTGGGTCAGGAAGCCGCTCAGATCGGCTCCAGCCGTGCCATGCGCCCCAACGACATGGCCTTCCCCTCTTATCGGGAACACGGCGTGGCCTGGTGCCGGGGGATCGAGCCCCGCAACATACTCGCCCTGTTCCGGGGAGTGACCAACGGCGGCTGGGACCCCCACGAGCACAACTTCCACCTCTACACGATCGTCATTGGTAGCCAGACGCTGCACGCCACCGGCTATGCCATGGGCATCCAGCGTGACGGTGAACTCGGTGAGGACGGCAGCGCGGTCATCGTCTACTTCGGCGATGGCGCCACCAGCCAAGGCGACACCAATGAGGCGTTCAACTACGCGGCCATCACCAACGCCCCCGTCGTGTTCTTCTGCCAGAACAACCAGTGGGCCATCTCCGAACCCTCCGAACGCCAGACCCGCGTCCCCCTCTACCAGCGTGCCGCGGGGTTCGGTTTCCCCGGGCTGCGCATCGACGGCAACGACGTTTTCGCCTCGCTGGCCGTCACGCGAGCAGTGCTCCAGCAAGCGCGCGAGGGGCAGGGACCGACTCTGGTCGAGGCCTTCACCTACCGCATGGGTGCCCACACCACCTCCGATGACCCCACTCGTTACCGGGTCACCGCCGAGCTGGAGGAGTGGAAGCGCAAAGACCCCATCCTGCGGCTGCGCACGTTCCTGACCAACAACGGCATCGCTGACGACACGTTTTTCGCCACGGTCGACGACGAGGCCGAGAAACTGGGAGAGACGGTGCGCGCCGACTGTCACTCCCTGCCCGAGCCCAGCCCGCTGGACATCTTCCGCGATGTCTACGCCGAACCCAACATCCACATCGACCGTCAGCGAGCCGAGTTCGCCGACTATCTCGCCTCCTTCGAGGGCGCCGACGCGGAAGGGGGACAGTAAGCATGACGGGCACGCAACTGACCATCGGTAAGGCTGTCAACGAGGGGTTGCGGCGCGCCATGGAGGCCGACCCCAAGGTCCTCGTCATGGGTGAGGACATCGGCAAACTGGGCGGGGTGTTCCGGGTCACCGACGGGCTCTACAAGGACTTCGGTGCCGATCGCGTCATCGACACCCCCCTCGCCGAGTCGAGCATCCTCGGCACCGCTATCGGCTTGGCGATGCGCGGCTACCGACCGGTGTGCGAGATCCAGTTCGACGGGTTCTTCTTCCCCGCCACCAACCAGACCTTCACGCAACTCGCCAAGATGCACTACCGTTCCGCCGGCCGGTTGCCCATGCCGGTCGTGCTGCGCATCCCCTATGGCGGTGGCATCGGCGCCGTCGAGCACCACAGCGAGTCGCCCGAGGCCTACTTCGTCCACACCGCCGGGCTGCGCGTGGTATCCGTGGCCACGCCCCAAGACGCCTACTGGATGATCCAGCAGGCCATCACCTGTGAAGATCCGGTCGTCTTCTTTGAACCCAAGCGCCGCTACTGGGACAAGGCCGAGGTCGCCACCGACGCCGACCCCGGCAGTGCCACACCCATGGGTGCGGCGCGGGTGGCCCGTCCGGGCGAGGACGTCACACTCGTGGCCTACGGTGCTATGGTCACCACCGCCCTACAGGCCGCCGAGGCCGACGACGAGCGCTCCATCGAGGTCATCGACGTGCGTTCGCTGTCGCCGGTAGATTACGACACCGTTTTCGCTTCGGTGCGGCGTACCGGTCGCCTGGTGGTCGCCCACGAGGCGCCGTTGAGCAACGGCATCGGCGCAGAGATCGCGGCGCGCGTCACCGAAGCCTGCTTCTACCACCTGGAGGCCCCCGTCATCCGGATCAGCGGGTTCGACACGCCCTACCCGCCTTCCCGGCTGGAGGAGCACTACCTGCCTGATCTTGACCGTGTTCTCGACGGCGTCGACCGCGCGTGGGCGTACTAGCTTAGAGCCAGGTGATCGCGACAGATGACTCGAAACGGTGTGCACCAGTTCCGACTCCCCGACGTGGGGGAGGGGCTGACCGAAGCCGAAGTGCTTTCCTGGAACGTCCAGCCCGGTGACGAGATCGCCGTCAACCAGATCGTGTGCGAGATCGAGACCGCCAAAGCGGCCGTGGAGCTGCCCAGCCCCTACGCGGGCACAGTGACCGAGCTGCTCGTCGAGGCCGGCACCACGGTCGCCGTGGGAACCCCCCTCTTGCAGATCGACACCGGCGGCGAGACCGCCGGCACCGACACCGAGGCCGCGCAACCGGCTGAATCCGGCGCTCCCCCCTCCCAAGACAGCCCAGCGGAGAGCGACAGCAGGCAGCCCGTTCTGGTCGGCTACGGTGTCAAGGCGGGAGCCACCCGCCGCAGGGCGCGCAAGAGACCAGCTCCGGCCACGTCCGCGCCCCCGCCTCCGGTCAACGGCGGTCGCGAGCCGGTGGCGGCCAAGCCGCCCGTGCGCAAACTCGCCAAAGACCTCGGGGTCGACCTGCACAGCGTGTCGCCCACAGGAGCGGGTGGCACCGTCACCCGTGACGATGTGCGCCGCGCCAGCCGGCAGGAGGCCGTCCCCCAAGCGGAACCGGCACCGTCCGCTCCCCCCGAAGCCGAGCAGGCGCCGCCGGCGGCCGCCCCGCCGTTGGAGGAGCGCATCCCGATCAAGGGAGTGCGCAAACACACGGCCACGGCCGTGGCCGGCAGCGCGTTCACCGCGCCGCACGTGACCGAGTTCTTGCAAGTCGACGTCACCAACACGGTCCATGCCGTGGCCAAGCTCCGCGAGCGCCCCGAGTTCGCCGAGGTCCGCGTGTCCCCCTTGCTGTTGGTGGCGCGCGCCCTGCTGATGGCGGTGCGCCGCCATCCCGAGATCAACGCCTCCTGGGACGAGGAAGCTCAGGAGATCGTGGTCAAGCGCTACGTCAATCTCGGGGTTGCGGCGGCCACCCACCGCGGTCTCGTCGTTCCCAACATCAAAGACGCCGACCGCAAGCCGCTGCCGGAGTTGGCCGGGCGACTCAACGAGCTCACCGAAACCGCTCGCGCGGGCAAGACCACCCCCGCCGACATGACCGGTGGCACCATCACCATCACCAATGTCGGGGTGTTCGGCGTCGACGCCGGCACTCCCATCCTCAACCCCGGCGAGGCGGCGATCCTGGCTTTCGGGCAGATCCGCGACATGCCTTGGGTCCACGAGGGGGAGTTGGCTGTGCGCAAGGTCACCACGCTGTCGCTGTCGTTCGACCACCGCATGGTCGACGGCGAGTTGGGCTCCGCTGTGCTGCGGGACGTGGGCACGGTGCTGGCCGACCCGGAGACGGTCGCGCTGGCGTGGGGGTGAACCGCCCGAGCCGGGGCTTGGCGGGGCACCAGTGACAGTGCGGCACGGTACGCTCTCGATGAACCGACCGTGTCGGTGGGCGGGGAAGCACAACGCTCTCCCGCCCACCCCCGGCCGCCCCGTGCTCGGTTGCGCGCCCGCGGGAACCGATGTCGTGGGGCGTGCGTCGAATACAGGGCACCGGCTCCGGGCTTTCGGGGCCGGTTTCCGACCCCTGTGGAGCCAGAAACCCCATGCGATTGCGCGAGACCACCCTCACGTTCACGACGTGGATGACGGTCCTCGCCACATCGGCGTGCATTCCCGCCTCGGGCTCCCCCGGCACCTCTAAAGGGGGAGAGTCCACCGAGGAGCCCGTCGTGGCACAGGCCCTCTCCAACGACGGTACGCCCATGCCTGAGGGGCCTTTTGTCCGTGAGGGCTACACCGGCCGGCTTGGCCAGGACCTGCATGCGCGCGTGGAGGTCGAGGCGGTGGAGCGCCATCCTGAGCGCACCCTGGTGCGGCTGCTGGTCACCAGCTTGGAGGATGAGCCGCAGGTGGGCACGAACCTGTTCGCCGGGGGCGGCCCCGCCGACGGCACCCTGAGCGGGTTTCAGCTCATCGACACGGTGGGGCAGCGCCGCTACGACGTCGTCCACGCCGAGGGTCGGACCTCTCTCGACAGTCACCGCGGCTCGCAGTTTCCCGCCGGCTTCTCATGGCAGCCCGGCGTCACCTACGAGCTCGCGGTCTACTTCCCGGCGCTTCCGGCCGATGCCGAGCGCATCACCGTGCACGTTCCGGGGAGTTTCGGCGCATACAGCGGGGTCCCCGTCACAGACGTCGCCGAGCCCGCCACCCCGCCCACAGCCGTCCCCGATCCCAGCCCCACGGCGGGCGAACAGGTCACGCTGCCGGTGCGGGCCGAACCCTTCGACGTCAGCGATGCCCCTGGCGTGGACCTTTACGGCGTCACCGAGGATGTTGTCCAGGACCGCGATGCCACGAGCCGGCGGGAGGCGGTGACGCTGCGCGCCGATGTGTTGTTCGAGGGCGGTGAGGTCGTGCTGAGCGAGCGGGCCGCCGAACTGCTCGACGACGTCGTGGCCCGGATCGCCGACCGTGCCGCTACCGGCCAGGGCCCGATCCGTATCACCGGCCACACCGACGGCACGGGACAGGACGCCCAAGAGCGGCGCCAGCTTGCCGCCGCCCGAGCCGGGGCGGTGCGTGCCCTGCTCGCCCGCGAACTCGCCGCCGACCACACCTACACCGTCGAAGGGGTCGGCTCGGCCCAGCCCGCCGTTGTCGAAAGCGAGCAGGCCACGGCCGCTGCCGACACCGACGAGGGCGACGAGAGCGACAGTCAGGAAGGTCGGCAGGAGGAGCAGGACGAACAGAGTGGCGACGGGGAGACAACGGCCGAGGCCCCGCTGCCGCGCGGGGAACAGACAGTGGCGTGGGCGCGAGCGCAGAACCGCCGGGTGGAGATTTCCTATCCGGTCGCGGCCCCTGACCGGCACGACAGTGGTGAGGACGCCACTGAGGCCACCGGGGAGGATGACGCCGGGACGGCCACCGAGGGCGCCGACGACGCGCAGCCGGCAGGGCCGCAGGAGGACGAGGACGGCACCGAGATCCAGCAACACATCGCCCGTACCGAGGCCGACGAGGCCGGTGCGGCCGGGCTGTTCCGCACCTACGGCCAGGACCCGGTCTACTCGGCCAGCACCGACGACACGCCCGACGCGCGCCCCTGGACCATCGATATCTTCCCGTTCTACCGCGACGGGGCCTACATCGTCGCGAACTTCCGGCTGACCAACAACGGCGCGGATTTCGGCGCCACCCCCGAGAGCTTCTTCGGCAACCGCTGGGGTGGTTTCGCTGACTTCAGCGCCATCGACCCCGGCAACGGCACCATCTACCGTGAGGTGCGGCCGGGCCACGACGAGGTTGTGGCCAACGTCGGTACCCACCCCTTCCCCACGGCGCTCGCCGCCGAGACGCCGATGTATGGCTACTTCTACCTCCCGGCACCACCGGAGGAGGTCACCTCGTTGACCTTCGACGCCGGTCCCTTCGGCCAGTTCCCTGGCGTGCCCATCGCCGTGCGGGCTCCTGAGGTTCGCCGGGTCAGGTGAGCGGCAGCGCCGTCGGGGCCGCGTTCCTCCGGCTTTGGCTGTGATTCGGGTGAACGCCTCGCGGCGCGTCGCAGGACGCGGGTTCGGATGTGGCGGCCTCGAGTTCCTCAGAGTCCGATATTGGCAGAATCCGGCCATCTGGGGTGGGCATGCAACCACGAGCCGCACGATTCCGTCGTATCTGGTGTCCGGCTCAGAACGTGACGCAGCGGATGGCCACGGGATCAATGGCGATCCCGACCCCGGCGGCGTCGTTCACCGCTGTCCTACGGCGGAGGGACGGCTAAGGAGGAGCGGCGCCGCCGCTTCACTCACGGTGCTGGGCAGCCATCGCTGTCCGCGGCCGGCGGAAGGGGGAAAGCACCGCGCTGCGCCGCAACAGGCACTGGCCGTTGCGCGTGGCGGTGCTGGAAAGGCCCGCAGTGCGCCGTTGCGGCGCCTGGTGGGGGAGAGAAACCCGTTTTCTCAGGGGGAGAGGGTAGGTGCTGCGTCAGGGGCGGTCTCAGGCGGCTGAGAGGCTGAACGCGGGCATCTGGGGGGAGGAGAAGGGGCGTAGCAGCGCCGCTGCTCCAGCGGGGTCGTTGGCGGGGTGGGTGAACGTGGAGCCGAGGAGATCGCTCCAGATGAACTTGCCGTCGCGACACCACACGTTGATCCCGTCGTGGATCGAGATCACGGCCATGTCGGAGCTTCCTGCCCGGTACATCGGTAGCGCGGTGACCGCCATCAGCTCTTTCCACAGCGCGGTGATCGCTTGATCGGCGCGGAAGGCGTGGCGGGGCGGGCGTTTGACGTGGGCCGCCGCCGCGATCTTGGCCCGCAGTGATCGGGGGTTGTTCAAGCGCGGATGACTCAAGAACGTCTCCTCATGTGGTTCGGGTCCCGCGGGGACGGCCAAGAGCGGCAACTCGGCCACGCCGGGCCGGCAGCGAGCCCATCGTGTTCCAGCGGCCAGGTGACCGCCGGATACCGGTGGTCACCTGCCAGATGGCGGTGAGCCACAAGAACTCCACAAAGATGAGAAAGATGAGAGGCAACGGGCGTCCTGTTACCTCATGTTTATGGTTGCGAATCCGGATAGTAGCAGGATTCGCCCCGTAAGGGGCGAGGGGAAAAAATGTCGGCCATCTCACAGGGGGGCGGCGGCGTTCTGTCGTGATCTGGTAGCGCGGCAGTATTTTCCCTGGTCATTCCCGTATTTCCGTGAGCGCGTCGTGTAATCGAGGTGGAGTGTCACCTTCCCCTGGCACACTCCGGCCATCAGGGGAAGCCCTGAGTGCCGCGCTGTCCCGCCCCATATAGCAGGGGTTTCCCGGGGGTGAACGCCACCCGTCGGATCTGAGACGGCTCGCTTGCCGCTCCGACAGCGTGACGAATACCACACTAGCTCTTTATCTGGGAAATAAGGCCGCGGCCACCGACAGGGCCACCCCGACAGACTGTCCAGCCCATCCGGGAGCAAAGCGGCTTGACCGCTAGCATAGATACAAGATGGATGTAACACGGTCCGCCGCGGAGCGCGTTTACCAGCACGCCAAAAACGCGATCCTCACCGGCCGCTACCCCGCCGGTGACCTGATCAGTGAGGGCGACATCGCCGCCGACGTCGGATTCTCCCGCACTCCCGTGCGCGAGGCTCTCCTGCGGTTGGAGACGGACGGACTCGTCCGGCTCTATCCCAAGCGTGGGGCGCTCATCGTGCCCGTGTCGCAACAAGAGATCGACGACGTCGTCGAGACCCGCCGCCTCATCGAGGGCTTCACCGCGCGCCGCGCCGCCGAGGCAGTCCCCGAAACCCGCCGCGAACTCGCCGAACGGCTCGATCACCACCTGACCACGATGCGCCGCGAAGCCGGCAGCGACCGCAGCGCATTCGTACTGGCCGATCGGGAGTTCCACCGGGCGGTCGTCACCGCGACCGGCAACCGCATCCTCAGCCAGCTCTACGAGTCGCTGCGTGACCGTCAACTCCGGATGATGCAGGAGAACGCCCGTACCGTGGCACGGCTACAGCACTACATCACCGAACACGCCGCGATCCTCGACGCTGTGCGCGCCGGTGCCCCCGACGCCGCCGACGCGGCCGTAAACGCTCACCTCGACACTGCCGCGGCGGCGATCGGGGCGCGCAGATGAGCGTCGACACCCCCTCGCCGGCCCCCGACGCCCAGCATCCCACTCGGCCGGCCGCGCGCAAAGCCGGCGGCGGCCTTCGTCCGTGGCTGGTCTGGGGTGTCGGCGTCGGCGCCTACTTCATGGCCATGCTGCACCGCAACAGCCTAGGGGTGGCGGCGCTGGCCGCTCAGGAGCGCTTCGACGTGGGGCCGGCCCTGCTGTCCACGCTGCCCATGCTCCAGCTCCTCGTCTACGTCGCGCTTCAGGTGCCCAGCGGGGTGCTGGCCGACCGGCTCGGGCCGCGCCGAACGCTGCTCATCGGGCTGGTGTCCATGACCGTGGGCGTGGGCATGTTCGCCTTGGCACCCACCATCCATGTGGCGCTGCTCGGCCGGCTGTGCATCGGCCTTGGCGACGCCCTCACCTTCCTCAATGTCATCCGGTTGGTCGCGCTGTGGTTTCCGCGTTCCCAGTACGCGCTCGTCAGCGCTCTCACCGGCGTCATGGGAGGGCTCGGCCAGCTTGCCAGCGTCGCGCCGCTGTCGGCCGCGCTGCGCGCCATGGGGTGGGCCCCGGCGTTCCTCGCCGCCGGGGGTGTTACCGCCCTCATGATCGGCCTCGTCGCGCTGGTCGTGCGCGACCGTCCCGCCGGGTCCGCCCCGCCGCCCGCCGAGGCGTCGCTGTCGGTGCTGGCGAGCATCCGCGAGGCGCTGCGCGCTCCGGGGCCGCGCGCCGGAATGGCCCACCACGCCGCCGCTATGGGGCCGTACACGATGCTCACAGTGCTGTGGGGCTACCCGTTCCTCGTCGAGGGGATGGGGATGTCCCCCGACACCGCCACTTTGTTGCTCACGGGATTGGGCTTGGCCACCTTGTGGATCTCGCCTGCGTTGGGAGCCGTCGTGGGGCGTTACCCGGGGGTCCGGCGGCCGTTCGCCACGGTGTTCGTCACCGTGTTCAGCCTTGGCTGGCTCGCCCTGGTGGCCTGGCCCGGCGGCCCGCCGGTCCCCTTCGTCGTCGCTGTGCTCGTCGCCAGCGCCACCGGCGGGGTCATCACTCCGGCCCTGTCGCTGGACTTCGCCCGTGACGGTATCCCGGCCCACCGCACCGGTGTGGCCTCGGCTCTGGTCAACGTGGCCGGCTTCACCACCACCGTCTTCGCCACGGTCAGTGCCGGCGTCATCTTGGAACTGCTGCCCGAACCCCATGGCGGCGCGGACTTCCAACTCGCCTTCGTGCCGTTAGCGGTCATGACCGCCTTTGCCGCGGTCACCCTGCTCGTGGTCTTGCGCCGCTACCCGTCGCGGCGCTGAGCTATGGCGGGCAGTCCGGCCTCGCAATTATCGTGACGGCCGCCGCAGTGGCGGTGACAGTCAGGCCCCGCTGTGCGATGCTGCTGAGCTTGCGAAGCAATGCACAGTAGGGGCGGGAGCGCAGGTAAGCCGGGTACCCGTGCCCGCACAGCGCGGTGCCGCAGCACCCCCGAAGCGACCCACGCGGCTTGTGTGGAAGCAGACGGGCCCCGGGATCTTTAGCCCCGGGAAGTCACAGGTGGGGGTCGTCGCGGTGTACAGGGTCCTCGCCACGTCGGCTGGGGCGGGACAGCATCATGAGCAGCGTCAACACGATGACGGCGCCGCCGGCGAGCATGAGGATGATGCCGATGGCGCCCATGTCGAGCCCCGATACCTCGGTGGTGATCCCGAATTTCAATATGGCACCGATGACGACGAGAAAGATGCCGAGCCCGATGCCCATTGCTACCTCCGCGACACGCTTGGGGGGACAGGTTCGATGACGTTTCTCTTACCCGCTGTACCCGTGCTCTACGAGTACATTTACCTTGCCGTGAGTCGGCAACGGCTTGGGGACGAACCTCCAACAGCCTAGTGTCCGCGGCTGCCGCCCGTCGCGCGAGGGACGGCGCGGCGGGCGGCCCCCAGGCGAGGGGGCGCCGCCGCGCCGCTGTGTCGGCTGACGTTTAGAACGCCGACTCTGGCAGGTCCATGAGGTCGAGGCTGGTGCGCTCGGCGATCGTCCGCTCCGTGGCGATTCGCGGGAGGACCTGGTCGGCGAAGAACCGGGCCGCCGCGACCTTGCCGGTGTAGAAGTCCCGGTCGGCTTCGTCGGCATCGTCGAGGCGGTTGAGTGCGACCTCGGCCTGCCGCAGCAACAGCCAGCCGAGGACAACGTCGCCCAACGCCAGCAGCAGCCGGGTGGTGTTGAGACCCACCCGGTAGAGTTCGCGCGGCTCCTCGGTCGACTTCATCGCGTGGCCCACCAGCAGCTCCACGATGGCCTTCGCCTCGCCGGCGGCCTCGCCCAGCAGGGCGCGCTCGTTCTTGAGCTGCCCGTTGCCCGCCTCGCTGGTGGCAAACGTCTCGATCTCGGCCATCAGCGTTGCGAACGCCTGACCGTTGTTCTTCACGATCTTGCGGAAGAACAGGTCCTGAGCCTGGATGGCCGTGGTGCCCTCGTAGAGCGTGTCGATCTTGGCGTCGCGGATGTACTGCTCGATCGGGTAGTCCTGTAGGTAGCCCGAGCCGCCCAAGGTCTGCAACGACTCGGCCAGCAGCGCGTAGGAGCGCTCTGAGCCCACCCCCTTGACGAGGGGCAGCAGCAGATCGTTCAGCGCATCGGTTTCGCTGTAGTCCTCGCCGTTGTGCTTGGCGATCTGGACGCTGTCCTGATGGGTTGCGGTGTAGATGACCAGGGCCCGCAGCGCCTCGGCGTAGGCCTTCTGCGTCATCAGGCTGCGCCGGACGTCGGGGTGGTGGGTGATCGTCACCCGGGGTGCGGTCTTGTCGCTCTGTTGGGTGAGGTCGGCGCCTTGCACGCGCTCCTTGGCGTACTCCAGCGCGTTGAGGTAACCGGTGGACAGCGTCGCGATGGCCTTGGTGCCCACCATCATCCGGGCGAACTCGATGATGAGGAACATCTGCCGGATGCCGTCGTGCTTGTCACCCACGAGGTAGCCCACAGCCGGGTGCTCGGCGCCGAAGGTCAACTCGCAGGTGGTCGAGGCCTTCAAGCCCATTTTGTGCTCAACGTTGGTCGCATAGACACCGTTGCGCTCGCCCAGCGACCCGTCGTCGTTGACGAGGTATTTCGGCACCAGGAACAGCGAGAGGCCCTTCGTCCCGGGGCGGGCTCCCTCGGGGCGGGCCAGTACCAGGTGGAAGATGTTCTCGGTCATGTCCTGCTCGGCCGAGGTGATGAAACGCTTCACCCCTTCGAGGTGCCAGGTGCCGTCGGGCTGCTCGACCGCCTTGGTGCGGCCGGCGCCGACGTCGGAGCCGGCGTCGGGCTCGGTAAGCACCATCGTGGCGCCCCAGTTGCGCTCGATGGCCATCCGGGCGAACTCGCGCTGCTGCTCGTTGCCCTCCTCCCAGAGGATGGCGGCGAAGCCGGGACCCCCGGAGTACATGTGTACGGCCGGGTTGGAGCCCAGGATTAGTTCGGCGGCAGCCCACACCAGCGATCGGGGAGCACCGATGCCACCCAGTTCCGGCGGGAGGTCGAGGTTGTACCAGCCGGCGTCCATGTAGGCATGGAACGAGCGCTTCAGGCTCTCCGGGATGGTCACGGACTTGGTTTGGGGGTCATAGACCGGGGGGTTGCGGTCGGCGTCCTCGAACGACTCGGCCACGACTCCTGTGGCGAGCCGGTTCACCTCGTCGAGAATCGTATGGGCCGTGTCCTCGTCCAGCTCTCCGAACGGGCCGCTTCCCAGCACGTTCTGGCGCTCGAATACCTCGAAGAGGTTGAACTTGAGGTCACGGAGGTTGCTCTTGTAATGCGTCATGGCGCGCTCCGCTTGGTCCTGGCCGCTGTGTGGTGCACACGCGATCTACTCTTTAGTAACCACCTTCATGTTACTACCCAGTAGGAGTCGCTCGCCAGTGGCACATCACACGCTCGTCCCGGCGTGTGGCGCGGTTGCGAACCGGGGGCGGTGCATGGGGATGGCCATCCAGGAGTGGCCATCGCGGCGAATCTACTTTTACATAATGTTTCTTTTTCGTGACTTAACGTAGTCACATGGGGGTGTGTCGCGCGACCCGCCACGGCGCCGCCGGGGCTCGACTGTGCCCCGGCACGGCCGCCCCATCGGAACCTAGTATGGAATTACCTGCTCAGGAAGCGTCCGAAGGCGAACCGAGGGGGTGTGTTGACCGTGTCCGACGCCCCTGCCGGTCCCGCGCTGCGCCCACCTTCCACCCAGGCGAGCGCCGTCGTCGGCCGCCGCCTGACCCAGGGGTTCCTCGATCTGCTGCTGTCGGCACTGCTGCCGTTGCTCATCCTGGCGATCGTGCCCACACTGCCCCTCGACGCCCCCTTCGTCACCGAAGGGCTGTTCATCACGCTGCTGCTGACCGCCCTGGCGCTGATGGTGCTCGCTCATGCGTGGTACTGGGTGGCGGCCCCCTCGCGCTGGGCACGGGGACAGACCACCGGCATGCGGCTGCTGGGCGTTCGGGTGGTCGCTACGGACGGCGGGCCGGTCACCGTCGGCCAACTCGCCCTACGCTGGCTGCTCCTCCCCGCTGACCTGCCCTTCGTGGGGTTGGTGAGCATGCTGGCGAGCACTCGACACCAGCGGCTGGGCGACCGCGTGGCCGGCACGCTCGTGATCCGCGACTGACCCTCCAGCCCCATGCCCTACCGGGGCCACCCGGTACGACGGGTAGCCCCAGCAATGTCGGACACCGCAGCGGTGAGCGGGATCAGCCGGCCGGGAGCGCGGCTCGGTCGCTCGCCGGGCGCACCGTCAATTGGTCCTTGGCCTCGTCGAGGTCGACCACGACCGTGTCCCCCTCCTGCAACTCGCCCGCCAGCAGCTTCTTGGCGAGCGGGTCGCCGATGGCCGCCTGCACCAGCCGGCGCAGCGGCCGGGCACCGTAGACCGGGTCGTAGCCCGTCAACGCCAGCCACTCCCGAGCCGCCGGGGTGACCTCCAGGCTCAGTTGGCGGTCGCCCAGCCGCCGCGTCAACTTCTCGACTTGCAGGTCGACGATTCGGGTCAGTTCGGTCGTCGACAGGGCGTCGAACATGATCACGTCGTCCAACCGGTTGAGGAACTCCGGCTTGAACGTGTTGCGTACGATCTGCATCACCTGGTCCTGGCGAGCAGTGTCGTCCAGTGACGGGTCCACCAGGAACTGCGAGCCCATGTTCGAGGTCAGGATCAGCAGCGTGTTGCGGAAGTCCACGTGACGCCCCTGCCCGTCGGTGAGCCGACCGTCGTCGAGCACTTGCAGCAGTGTGTCGAACACCTCGATGTGGGCCTTCTCCACCTCGTCGAGCAGCACCACCGTGTAGGGGCGGCGCCGCACCGCCTCGGTGAGCTGACCCCCCTCCTCGTAGCCGACATAACCGGGAGGCGCCCCGACCAGCCGGGCCACCGAGTGCTTCTCGGAGTACTCGCTCATGTCGATGCGCACGATGGCGCGCTCGTCGTCGAACAGGAACTCCGCCAGCGCCTTGGCCAGCTCGGTCTTACCCACGCCCGTGGGTCCCAGGAACATGAACGACCCGGTGGGCCGGTCGGGGTCGGAGATGCCGGTCCGGGCACGGCGCACCGCGTCCGACACGGCCCGCACCGCCTTCTCCTGGCCCACGAGCCGCTTGCCCAGCTCTTCTTCCATGCGCAGCAGCTTGGCGGTCTCGCCCTCCAGCATCCGCCCCACGGGGATACCTGTCCAGGAGGAGACCACATCGGCCACGTCGTCGGCGCCGACCTCCTCCTTGACCATGGTCTCCGTGTCCTGCTGGGGGGTGTCGCGCTCGGCAGCGGCCACCTCGGCCAACTGCTTCTCCAACTGCGGGATCTCGCCGTACATCAACCGCGAGGCCGCCTCGAAGTCCCCCTCGCGCTGGGCGCGCTCGGCCTGGGTGCGCAGCTCGTCGAGACGTTCCTTGAGCTCACCGACCCGGTTGAGGCCGGCCTTCTCCTGTTCCCAGCGCGCGATAAGCCCGTTGAGCTGCTCTTGACGGTCGGCGAGGTCGGCGCGGAGGCGTTCCCGCCGCTGCACACTGGCAGGGTCGGACTCCTTCTCCAGCGCCATCTCCTCCATCTTGAGCCGGTCGACGACGCGTTGCAGCTCGTCGATCTCCATCGGCCGGGAGTCGATCTCCATCCGCAGCCGCGACGCGGCCTCGTCGATGAGGTCGATCGCCTTGTCGGGCAGGAACCGCGCGGTGATGTAGCGATCCGACAGCGTCGCCGCGGCCACCAGCGCCTGGTCGGAGATCTGCACTTTGTGGTGGGCCTCGTAGCGGCTCTTGAGCCCGCGCAGGATCGCGATGGTGTCGGCCGCCGACGGTTCACCCACGTTGACCTGCTGGAATCGGCGCTCCAGCGCGGGGTCCTTCTCGATGCGCTCTCGGTACTCGTCGAGCGTGGTGGCGCCCACCATGCGCAGCTCGCCTCGGGCCAGCATCGGCTTGAGCATGTTCCCGGCGTCCATCGCGCCCTCGGCCGCGCCGGCGCCCACGACGGTGTGCAGCTCGTCGATGAAGGTGATGATCTGGCCGTCGCTCTCCTTGATCTCGTTGAGTACGGCCTTGAGGCGCTCCTCGAACTCCCCTCGGTACTTGGCGCCGGCCACCATGCCGGCCAGATCCAGGGCGATGAGTCGCTTGTCGCGCAGCGACTCGGGGACATCACCGGCGACGATGCGCTGGGCCAGCCCCTCCACGACGGCGGTCTTGCCCACGCCCGGCTCGCCGATGAGGACCGGGTTGTTCTTGGTGCGCCGCGACAGTACCTGCACGACCCGCCGGATCTCGGAGTCGCGCCCGATCACCGGGTCGAGCTGGCCCGAGCGGGCGTGTGCGGTGAGGTCGACCCCGTACTTCTCCAGGGCCTGGTAGGTGTCTTCGGGGTTTTCCGAAGTGACTTTGCTGTGGCCGCGCACCTGGGCGAACGCCTCCAGTAGGTTCTCGGGTGTGGCCCCGGCCTCGCGCAGCACGCGCCGCGCCTCGCCGCCGTCAGTGGCCAGCCCCACCAGCAGGTGCTCGGTCGAGACGTACTCGTCCTCCAACTGTTGGGCGCGCTGGCCCGCGGTGTTGAGGGAGACGATGAGTTGGCGGGAGCTGGCCGGCGCGTTGACTGTGCTGCCGGCCGCCTTGGGCAGGCCCTCGATAACCTCTTCGACAGCGCGGTTGAGGTCCTCGGGGTTGACCCCGACCTCCTTCAGCAGAGGGCGGGTGACCCCTTCGCTCTGTCCAAGCAGCGCGCTGAGCAGGTGGACCGGCTCGACCTGCGGGCTACCGTCGACGGTCGCCCGCCGCATCGCCGCCGACATCGCTTCCTGGCTCTTCTTCGTGAATTTGTAGTCCATGCTTGTCCGCCCCCTTGCTTACGCTATGTCGTTGTGGGTTCGTGGCCATGACGTCCCACCCCCAGTGCCTCGCACTGGGCTGCCATACCCCCACGAGGGCTACTCCTCTGGTGGCCGGGGCGTGAAGACGGTGACCCGCGTGTGCCGCAGCGGTAGCAGTTCGCTGCCGCTGGAGCTGCCCGGGTTGCGGCGCATGACCACGTTGCGCGCCGCCTCTAGTTCGTTGTGCAGGTGGAACAGGTGCTCTCGCAGCTCAGCCACCTCGCGTTGTAGCTCCAGTATCTGTTTGATGCCGGCCAGGTTGATGCCCTCTTCTTGGGACAGCCGCTGTACCTCGCGCAGCATCTGGATGTCGCGCATCGAGTAGCGCCGTCCCCGCCCGGGGGCCCTGCCGGGCGAGACCAGGCCGAGCCTGTCGTACTGCCGCAGCGTCTGTGGGTGCAGTCCGGAAAGCTCGGCAGCGACCGAGATAACATAGACCGGCGTGTTGTCGCCGAGGGCGGGGTTGTCCATCGCTACTACGCCCCTTTCGCCCGCGCCTCAAGGCCGCTCCGCGGGTTGTCGTCCGCGGTAGCGGCGCGGAACTTCTCCAGGGCCTCGCGCGCCTCGCTATTGAGGTTGCGGGGCACGGCGACCTCAACGGTCACCAGCAGGTCGCCGAAGGTGCCGTCGCGTCGCTGGGCGCCTTTGCCCCGCACGCGGAACGTGCGTCCGTTGGGGGTGCCGGGGGGAACCTTGACGGTGACCGGAAACCCGTTCAGCGTCGGGACCCGCACTTCGGCTCCCATCACGGCTTCGGGGAAGGTCACCGGAACGGTGATCGTGAGATTGTCGCCGGATCGGCCGAACAGGGCGTGCGAGGCCACGTGCACCACCACGAACAGATCGCCTGCGGGGCCACCGTGCTCGCCTGGAGCCCCCTTGCCTTTGAGTCGGATTCGCTGGCCGTCGCTCACGCCCGCGGGGATGCGCGCCTGAATGGTGCGGGTGCTCTTCCCGCGACCGCTTCCGTAGCACACAGGGCAGGGGTCGTCGACCACAAGGCCGCGCCCCTTGCACTCGCTGCACGGCTCCGACAGTGAGAAGCCACCCAGGTTGGTGCTCTCATGGCCGGTCCCGGAGCACTTCGGGCACACGCGCGGCGTCGTACCGGCCTTGGCGCCGGTGCCCTTACAGGTGCCGCAGGCCGACTCGCCCGTCAACTGGAACGATCGGGTTACACCTTCGACAGCTTCGGTGAATGTCAGATTGATTTCGGTCTCGATGTCGGCGCCCCGTCGCGCCTGCGACGTTGCACGCCCGCCACGCCCGAACAACCCTCCGAACAGGTCGCTGAGCCGCTCGCCGCCAGTACCACCGCCGGGCTGACCGAACAGGTCGCCCAGGTTGAAGTCGCCCGCGCCGCCGCCACCGCCGCCAGGCCGGTAGGTGCCGCCGAACAGGGAGCGCGCCTCGTCGTACTCCTTGCGGCGCGTCTCGTCGGAGAGAACGTTGTAGGCCTCTGAGATCTCTTTGAACTTCTTCTCGGCCTCGTCGTCGCCCTTGTTGGCGTCGGGGTGGTACTTGCGAGCGAGCTGGCGATAGGACTGCTTGATCTCGTCCTGCGTGGCCGTCTTCGAGACACCGAGGACCTTGTAGTAGTCCTTCTCCAGGTAGTCCTTTGTGCTCATCGACGTTTTGCCTTCTCCCGCTCTCGCGCGCGTGTGGTGAGTGTGGCGCCGGCCCCCGGCGGTGGGCGCCCCGAGCGCCCCATGGCGCTCGGGGCGGTCGTGAATCGCTACTTCTGCTGCTCGTCAGTGTCGGTACCGGTCGCACCGCTGTCGGCGTGGCCGGGCTCGGAGGCTTCGTCGGTGACGTCGGCGTCCACCGTCTCCACCTCGCTCGCGATCTCGGCTTCCTCCTCCGCGGGCCCTGCCACGACCACCCGGGCCGGGCGCAGAACGCGCTCACCGATGAGGTACCCCGGTTGGAACACCTCCACGACGGTCGGAACACTCACATCCGCGGACGGGATCATCGTCAGCGCCTCGTGTACGTTCGGGTCGAACTCGTCGCCTTGCTCGCCGTACTTCTTCATGCCGAGCTTGGTGACGAGCGACTCCAGCGCCTCGCCCACCGACTTGAATCCGCCGGTCAGTTCGTTGTGCTCACGAGCCCGTCCGATGTCGTCGATGATCGGCAGGAGCTCGCCCACGACCTGGGCGAGCGCCTGCTCCCGAGTGGCCGCGCGGTCGCGCTCTACCCGCTTGCGGTAGTTGGCGTACTCCGCCTGTAGCCGTTTCAGGTCAGCGGTGCGTTCCTCAAGCTGAGTGCGCAGCGTCGCGACCTCTGCATGGTCGGCCGCGGTGTCGGCGGTGTCCACCCCCTCTGCCGGCTCCGGCTCGGGAAACCCCGTGTCGGCCGCTTCGGGCTCCTCCGGTACACGCAGCTCGCCGGTCTCGGGATCGATGCGCCGTTTGTCGCGAATCACTGGTCCCTGTGCCTCATGGCCGTTTTCGTTGTCCGGCAGCGCCATTGGCTGCGCCTCCTCTTTCAGCCTCGCGTGACTCAGGCGTTGCCGTCGCGCTTGTCCTCGTCGACGATCTCGGCGTCGACGACATCGTCGTCACTGGTCTGCGAGCTGTCCGCTCCCTGCGCGGAGGCGTCGGCGCCTTCCTGGCCCTGGCTGTAGATCGCGGAGCCGATCTTCTGGCTGGCCAGCGCCACCTTCTCGCTTGCCGAGCGGATGGCGTCGGTGTCGGTGCCTTCCAGCGCGGCCTTGAGTTCGCCGATGGCCTCCTCGGTCTCGGACTTCGCGTCCGCCGGGATCTTGTCCTCGTTGTCCTTGATGACCTTCTCCGTCTGGTACACGAGGGACTCGGCGTTGTTGCGGACCTCGGCCTCCTCGCGGCGCTTGCGGTCCTCCTCGGCGTACTCCTCGGCTTCGCGGACCATCTTGTCGATGTCCTCCTTGGGCAGTGCCGAGCCGCCCGAGATGGTCACCGACTGCTCCTTGCCCGTACCCAGGTCCTTCGCGGTCACACTGACGATGCCGTTGGCGTCGATGTCGAAGGTGACCTCGATCTGGGGAACGCCGCGCGGGGCCGGGGGAAGACCGCTGAGGTCGAACACACCCAGCTTCTTGTTGTCCTGCACCATCTGGCGCTCGCCCTGGTAGACCTGGATCTGCACCGAGGGCTGGTTGTCGTCGGCGGTGGTGAAGATCTCCGAGCGCTTGGTCGGGATCGTCGTGTTGCGCTCGATGAGCTTGCTGAACACACCACCCTTGGTCTCGATGCCCAGCGACAGCGGGGTGACGTCGAGCAGCAGGACGTCCTTGACCTCGCCCTTGAGCACGCCGGCTTGCAGTGCGGCACCAATGGCCACGACCTCGTCGGGGTTGACGCCCTTGTTGGGCTCCTTGCCGCCGGTGAGTTCCTTGACCAGGTCGACCACGGCGGGCATCCGGGTGGAGCCGCCGACCAGCACCACGTGGTTGATCTTGTCGATCGTGATGTTGGCGTCCTTCATCACCTGGTGGAACGGCGCCTTGGTGCGGTCTAGCAGGTCGGAGGTGAGTCGCTGGAACTCCGCGCGGGTCAGCTTCTCGTCCAGGTGGAGCGGCCCCTCGGAGGAAGCCGTGATGTAGGGCAGGTTGATGGCCGACTCGCTGGAGCTGGACAGCTCGATCTTGGCCTTCTCCGCTGCCTCGCGCAGCCGTTGCAGCGCCATCTTGTCCTTGGACAGGTCGACGCCGTTGCTGTTCTTGAAGCGCTCGACGAGCCAGTCCACGATGGCCTGGTCCCAGTCGTCACCACCGAGGTGGTTGTCACCGTTGGTAGCCCGGACTTCCACGACACCGTCGCCGACTTCGAGCAGCGAGACGTCGAAGGTACCGCCGCCGAGGTCGTAGACCAGAATGGTGGCCTCGTCCTCCTTCTCCAGGTGGTAGGCCAGCGCGGCGGAGGTGGGCTCGTTGATGATGCGCAGGACGTTAAGGCCCGCGATCTGTCCGGCCTCCTTGGTGGCCTGGCGCTGGGAGTCGCTGAAGTAGGCCGGGACCGTGATGACGGCGTCAGTGACCTCCTCACCGAGGTATGCCTCGGCGTCACGCTTCAGCTTCTGTAGCACGAACGCGCTGATCTGCTGCGGGTTGAAGGTCTTGTCGTCGATCTCGGTCTTCCAGTCGGTGCCCATGTGGCGCTTGACCGACCGGATTGTCCGGTCGACGTTGGTGACCGCCTGTCGTTTGGCCACCTCGCCGACGAGCACTTCACCGTTCTTCGCGAAGGCGACGACGGACGGGGTGGTCCGGGCGCCTTCCGCGTTGGCGATAACCGTGGGCTCGCCGCCCTCCAGGACCGAGACGACCGAGTTCGTCGTTCCCAGGTCGATACCGACCGCACGTGCCATGAGTACGTCCTCCGTAGATTGAGTCTTACGGACTCAATATTGCTTCAGGTCTTCTTCGCTGTCAAATCACTTGAGTCGAGAGTACTCAAGGTCTCTCGTCCCTAGGGCCAACACTGTCACGGCGGTGCTTGTTCCCTGCTCGTGCGTGTCGCAGTGCATGGTTTCGCGAAGCCGGGGAGGAGTCCGGGTGATCCCTGGCATCCCGGTGGGGCTGTCTCGGGGGCGAGGGTCGGCGGCGCGCTCCTGCTCGGCGGGGTGGCCGGTGGGGTGGGGGAGCGGTGATACAAACCGTCCAGTCGGTATCCTGGTGGAATGGAGGGGTGGGGCAGGCGCGTGTCCGTGCGCGGCGCTGGGGTCATCCCCGTGTGTTGCCTGGTGGGCGGCGCTGATTAATGTGGGGCCACCGTTGCGGGAGAGTGCGGTGGTGCCGGGCCGAGGTGCTCCACCCGTCGACTATTACTCACTAGTAACATGGCGTTGTCTCTGGTGTGTGGCGCACCAGGGGCCAACGACATCAGCAGGATGGGAGGCCACGGGCGATGCTCCACATGGTTTTGGGGCTCTTCACGATCGCCTTCTCCGTCGTCGGGGTGGTGATGTTCGCCTTCGGCATTCGCCAGATGGTGCGAACGATCCGCCTCGGCCGTTCGGCGGGGGAGCGCAAAGGGCCCTTCGGTCAGCGACTGACGAACATGCTGATCGAGGTAATCGGGCATACGCGGATGCTGAAGTGGCGGTGGATCGGCATCGCCCACTGGTTCGTCATGGTCTCATTCGCGTCACTGGTATTCACGCTGATCGAGGCCTACGGCGAAGTATGGGACCCCCACTTCGAGATCCCGATCATCGGCGGCTGGGCCCCCTACGGGCTCCTCATGGAGGCCATCGCCGCCCTCAGCGGCGTGGCCATCCTCGGGCTGGCCACCTACCGCCAGGTCAAAAACCCCAAGCGCCTGGGCCGCGCCTCGCGCTTCGACAACTCCGTGCACTGGCAGGCCTACTACGTCGAGGCCTACATCTTCGGCATCATCGCCTGTATCTTCCTGATCCGCGGCTTCAAGGTCGCGGGCGGGCACTTCGAGTACCCGCTGTGGGCCACACCGATCTCCCACGCGCTCGGTACGGTGCTCCCGGCCTCCGACCCCGCCATCACCGTCACTGCGACCGTCAAGATCGTCATCTCCTGGCTGTTCTTCATGGTCATCGCCAGGATCATGACCATGGGGATCGGCTGGCACCGCTTCACGGCCTTCTTCAACATCTACTTCAAGCGCAACGCCGACGGCAGCCCCGCTCTGGGAGCCGCCCAGCCGATGGTCAACAAGGACGGCCAACCGCTGGACTTTGAAGAGGCCGACCCCGACGAGGACCCCTTCGGCGCCGGCAAACTGGAGGATTTCACCTGGAAGGGGCTGCTCGACTTCACCACCTGCACCGAGTGCGGACGCTGCCAGTCCCAATGCCCGGCCTGGAACACCGGAAAGCCGCTTTCGCCCAAGAAGCTCGTCATGGACCTGCGCGAGCACACCTACGCCAAGGCGCCCTACCTCATGGACGGGATCACCGCCGAGTCGGAGAACGTGCCCGACGACGTCCTCTCCCTGCTGGAGAAGCCCCTGGTGGGCACCGAGGAGGAGGGCGGCGTCATCCACCCCGACGTGCTGTGGTCGTGCACCAACTGCGGCGCCTGCGTCGAGCAGTGCCCGGTTGACATCGAGCACATCGACCACATCATGGACATGCGCCGTTACCAGGTCATGATCGAGTCGAACTTCCCCTCCGAGGCCAACACCCTGCTGAAGAACCTTGAGAACAAGGGCAACCCCTGGGGCATGAGCGAGATGCGGCGCCTCGACTGGGTCGAGGAGCTGGCCAACGCCGACGAGCCCATCGAGGTTCCCGTCGTCGAGGACACGCTGCCCGAGGGCACCGAGTACCTGTTCTGGGTCGGCTGCGCCGGCGCCCTGGAGGACCGCGCCAAGAAGACCACCAAGGCCATCGCCGAGCTGCTGCACACCGCCGGCGTCAAGTTCGCCGTCCTCGGCGGGATGGAGGCGTGCACGGGCGACCCGGCGCGCAGGCTGGGCATGGAATTCATCTTCCAGATGCTGGCCCAGCAAAACGTCGAGACTCTCAACGACGCCGGCGTGACCAAGATCGTGGCCAGTTGCCCGCACTGCTTCAACACCCTCGGCAACGAGTATCCGCAGTTGGGCGGCGACTACGAGGTCATCCACCACAGTCAGTTGCTGGCCAAGCTCGTCGACGAGGGTCGGCTGACGCCGGTGCAGCCGGTGGAGGAGAAGATCACCTACCACGACCCGTGCTTCCTCGGTCGCCATAACAAGGTCTACACGCCGCCGCGCGACATCATGGCCCAAGTGCCCGGAGTGAGCACCCAAGAGATGCACCGCCACAAGGAACGGGGCTTTTGCTGTGGCGCCGGTGGCGCCCGGATGTGGATGGAGGAGCGCATCGGCAAGCGCATCAACACCGAGCGCGTGGACGAGGCACTGGGCACCGATCCCGACACCGTCTCCACCGCCTGTCCGTTCTGCCAGGTGATGCTGGGCGACGCCATCAACGAGAAGAAGTCCGCGGGCCAGGCCAAGGAGAGCCTTGAAGTCGTGGACGTCTCGCAGTTGTTGCTGCGCTCGGTCAAGGAAGAGCGGGGCGAGGGGCAGGCCGCGGTGACCACGCAACAGGAATAGCAGAGCACCTTCTAGAAGCTGCCGGTGTTGGGGGCGCCGCCGCGACGGCGTCCCCAACGGTCGTCTGCCACGCGGGAGAGGCGGACCGCCGGCGCGCCAAGCCGCGCCTTAGCGGCGAGAGCGGCGCGCGCCGCGACGACGGCGCCGGTGGGTTCCGCCGGTGCGCGCCGCCACAGGGGGATCGGCGTCGAGGGGGCGCTGGGGCAGCACGCCGAGAACCTCGTCGATCTCCTCTACCGTCAGTTGGCCGTCGGTGGCAGCCACAGCGACGAGTAGCTCGGTGTACAGCTCGATCTCTGCGAGTGCCACATGGTCGTGGAGGCGTGCATCGAGATCGGAGTCCACCGCACTCACCTCCAACGAACAGTCTGGTGCGGCACTATGGCCCGGCACTCCCAGGCGTTCCGAAATGACCTGCCGACGGTCCCTGTGACGCTAGGCTACGCTGCGGTAGCCTCGCCTCGCATGACCCAGAGGAACCATTCTCTGGCCATCCACCGATGTAGTTCCGTAGTGGCATGCCTTCGTGGCATTTCGGACGCCAAAGTAACTAGGGCGATTGAATCGATGGCTTTCCGTCGGTGCCAGGGCAAGGAAACCTGACCGAAATGCGACCTTCAACCCCACCCATTCCCCTGGTTAGGGATACCCCTCCCCTAGTCCAACGGAGTGGGGAGCGCTGTCACCGTTGCGGGCGCCAGCGGACCTCGCGGTGCCAGGTGGAGTAGCGCAGATACTTCTCGGGGGTCTCGGCGAAACCGGCGCGGTCCTCCTCAGTCAACTCCCGGACGACTTTCCCGGGGACACCGGCCCATAGCGTGCCGGGCGGGACCACCTTGCCGGGGGGCACGAGCGCCCCCGCCGCCACCAGCGCGCCCGCCCCCACCCGGGCGCCGCCGAGCACGGTGGCGCTGATCCCGATGAGCGCGTCCTCCTCGATGATGGCGCCGTGGACCATGGCCTTGTGCCCCATGCTGACCCGGTTGGCCAAGACGGCGGGCTCACCTGGGTCGGAGTGCATCCCGCACTGGTCCTGGATGTTGCAGCGTTCGCCCACGACGATGTCTTCGGTGTCGGCGCGGAGCACTGAGCCGTACCACACACTGCTCTCCGTGCCCACGCGCACCCGGCCCACGAGCACGGCTCCGGGAGCTATCCAGGCGTCGGGATGGATGTCGGGCTCGCCGAATCCGGCGTCACCCACCAGAGGACCGTTCACGTCGTAGCCTCCTCACCAGCGGCGAGCGCGGGGATAACGGAATGGCCGATAGGGTCCCGCGCGTGCAGAATCGCGCATACCTTAGTAGGTACGCGATCTCGGTGCTCACCAGGGGGATACCCGCCGGTCGCACGAGTTAGCTATCCAGCGCGGTGGTGGGGATCATTACTGTGAACGCGCTCGGTGTGTTCGCACCGTCACCCTTCGCGCGCACCGTTACCCTCTGGCCTATAGGTCCGTTACGATCCAAGACTTCTGAAAAGAGTGTCACCCACGTGTTCTCGGGTCGTTATGGGGATGATGGGCAGAGGGCTGGACACCCTCCCGACTTGCAGCCGACCTGGTTGATGAGGACATGAACGAGCACAGCACAGAGATACTGCCCAACCTGCTTCGAGAAGACGCTTTTCCCACCGTCCGCAAGGGCGGCTACGACAAGCGTCAGGTCGACGACTTCGTCGTCCGCAACCACAACCAGATCCGCGAGCTTCAGGAGCGGCTGGCCCGGGCCCACGACGAGCTGGAGCAGATGCGTCGTGAGCTTGCGGAGGCTAAGGAGAAAGCCGCGACCAAGCCTGAGCACGAAGAGGTCAGCGAACGCATCGGCAACATGCTCCGCATCGCTGAAGAAGAGGCCGCGGACAAGCGCAACAGGGTCGCTGAAGAGGTCGACCGCATCCGCGAGGAGGCCAAGGAGCAGGCCGAGAGCCAGATCAAAGACGCCAAGGACCAGGCTGAGCGCGTGCTCGGCACGGCTCGAGAGCAATCCCAGGAGCTCGTCACCTCGGCCAAGCAAGAGGCCGAACAGTTGCGCTCGCAGGCCAACCAGGAGGCCGAGCGCCTGCTCTCCGACGCCGAGACCCGCTCCAAGAAGATCCACGAGGCCGCCGATCGCCGACTGGCCACGCTCACCGCGACGCACAGCGAGGCGGTGCGCCGACTGACCGACATGCGCGACACGCTGGGCGAGCTGCTTCGCGCCGAGCACTCAGCCGGCTCGTTGGAAGCTGAGCTCAAGCGCTCCGACGGTGCCGCCGCGGCCAAGGACAACGGGCAGCAGGCAGCTCCGTCCGGGCAGTCCGCACTGAAGCCTGAAGCTGCGAAGCCGCAGGGCAACGGTGCGTCGCAGGAGTCCAAGGCCGCCGCTGCGCCCGCCGCGGCACGGGCCGACTCCGCCGGCCAACAGCAGGCCGCGAGCCAGCCGGATTCCGGGCAGCAGCACAGCGCCAAGCAGCCCGGAGCCCAGCAAAGCGCGGGCCAGGAGCACAGCGCCAAGGATTCACCCGGTCAGGGGCAGCCGACCAAGCCCGCTGCCGAGCAGCCCACCGGCTCTGGGCAGCAGGCCAAGGCGGCCGACAAGCCCGCTACGGCGGGCACGGGCAACGACAGCGCCAGTGCCGAGGACGATGACGCCACGGTCAAACTCACGCCCAGCAGCGAGAACGAGGACGCTTCCGGGCACCGGCAGGTTCGCTCTCACCCAGCCAAGCCGCAGGGTTTTCGTTACGCGGGGCCCGCGCCTGAGGAGGGCGGGGCCGCGGCGTCCTCCAGCGAGGAACCGGCCAACACCGGTATCTACCAGCGCCCTGAGCAGAGCGGCGAGTCGGCGCAGGACGACAGCACCGAAGGAGTACGCATTATCCGTCCCTGACTCGTTGGGAGCCGTCGCACGGATTCGGCTATGGCGCGGGAGAGCAGCTCTCCCACCACCAAGGCACCCCGGATGCCGCCGTTTGGCGGCTCCGTGGTGCCTTTTGTTGCTTGATGTTGTGCGACGTCTGTCTTGTGACCTGCTGTCGGCTACTATGCCGAAAGCCATGATTATCCGTGCGGCCATCCGGTCTGATCTGGGCGCGATCCTGCGCCTCCTACGCGATGTCGGCGCCGGCCCACACGCGCGGCCCAGCACCGTCCGCATGTCGTCTGCGGCTGTTCGCGCGTGGACACGGATCGAGACCGACCCCGACCGCACCGTCTTGGTCGCCGAACGCCGCGGCCAGATCATCGGCACCCTTGACCTCATCGTCATCGCCAATCTCACCCATGACGCCCAGTCCTGGGCCGTGGTCGGCAACATCGTCGTCGACGCCGCCTGCCGGCTCCAGGGAGTGGGCCGTGCCTTGCTGGAGGACGCTGTTGACCGCGCCACCCGCGCGGGGTGCTACAAGATCCAGTTGATGCCGCAGGAGGACAGCGTCGACACTCGCGGCTTCTACCACGCTCTGGGCTTTGCCGGCGCGACCTCGGGGTTCTGCCGGTACCTCTGAGGTGCGTCACCCCCACCACCCCTCTTGCCGCCCCTCCTGTGGTGGGTGCACGCCGAAACAGGCGCTCACAAACGGTTTTGTTTGGCCTGCTGTTCCACAACACAGGTCATCCAACATCCCATTTATCCCCCGACACGCCGATAACAGAGTGATAACACACACGGGTCTTGAAATGTGGTTCGCTGAATGTCGGTAGTCGGCTTCGCACGTTTTCGTTGCCGTACGCCGTATTACGGGGGATCTTTATGTTCTTGTGCAATGATTCCAGCCCGCGTTCTACGAAAAAGAGCCCGTGTTATCTACGTCGAATGGCCGCGACCCTATCCGCGATCGCAGCCACGGCGACGATCGGGCTCCTCGCACCCGGCCCCGCCATCGCGGGATCGGCCGTGATGGCTCCGCCGAGTAGCTCGGAGGTGATGGCCCCGCCGAGCAGCGTCGCCTCCGAAGCCATCGCGCACGCCAAATCCCGGTTGGGCACGCCCTACGTCTACGGGGCCGAAGGGCCGCGCGCCTTCGACTGCTCTGGGCTCGTACAGTGGGCCTATCGCAAGGCGGGGGTGTCGCTGTCGCGCACCACCTACACCCAGTACCGGGAGGGGAACGCGGTCTCTACATCAGATCTGCGCCCCGGCGACCTCGTTTTCTTCTACTACGGGCCGCGGCACGTGGGTATGTACCTCGGTGGACAGCAGATGATCCACGCTCCCAAAGCCGGCGGGCACGTGGAGATCGTGCGCATGTCCGGCCACTATGACCGCAACTTCGCCGGCGCCCGCCGCATCGCCTGAACTGCTCCGGCTCGCCGGCCCCGCCCTCTATTCCAACTCGGGGAGGCCGTGGGGCGCGGCCGTGAGCGCGACGCGCGGGTGACCAATGGCCGTGACCGCCTGGGGGCGGCCACGGCCCAACGGCGGTCCCGCACGAGGGGGACCGGCCCGGTCACCGGTTTCGGGCCGACGTGTCGACTTCTCGCTAGCAGGATGCGACCCATTTGTGCGAGGAGACGTTGTCATCGGTCGATTCGCCGGCGCCCGGCCCGTTGTCGGGGTAGTGCAAACTCTGGATGTCGTTGCTGTACCAGCCTCGCGGGATGCACACGGAAGCGCCGTAGTAGTCGAGTCCCCAGTACATCCGGACATCCTCGTAGGTGTGGGCGTAGCTGTCATTGTGGATGGCCGACGCCTTGTTGCGCACATTGCCGCCGGGCTCGCACGTGGACCAGTCGCTGTCGTTGCCGGCCCAGCGACAGTAGGCGCCCCGGTAGTTGACGTGCTCCCACGCCCGGAAATAGCCGGAGGCCATCGTGGCGGAGTCGGGGGCCCTACCGGCGGAGGAGGCCTGCTCGGTAGCCGCTTGCGCCGGTGCCAGTGCGGTCAGAAGGGACACTCCCGTCAGCGCCACGACGCTCACGACCGTCCTGCCCTTGCTGTGGTGGGTCATGCTTTTCCTCTCCCTTGTTGGTCTCGCGGGTCCCGCCGCGGGGCGGCGAGTCTTGGCCGTGGCCGGTGGCGACAGCCCTCACCCGGCCGCCACGATCGATCGGGCGCGCGGTAGCGCCGCGCGCTGGAGCCGGAGCTTGGTCGTGACCGCCGAGCCGTACTCTTCGCGCAGCCGCGCAGCCTGTTTTCGGTCGAGCTGGTGAATCGTTTCAGTTAAGCCGCTGCTGGCGGCGCAGCGCGCTTCGGTCACCGCGACCCCGATCTCCACCTCTCGGGAGTGCTCGGCGTCGGGGGCCAGGAATTCGGCCCGGCTCTGCCATGGGGTGGCGTAGTCGTGACCGTGCCTGCGCATGCACCGTGCCCAGGCCCGCACCGCCTCCTTGAAGGCATCGGCGTCTCGCACCCGTGTCCGGCGTAGATCGGTGAGGTTGTCGCTGACCGCCGTTGCTCGCGACCAGGTCGCCAGGTCGCCGTAGAGCCTGGCCTGGGCGTCGGCGTCGCAGCCGTTGTCGTTTCTACTGAGGGTCATGCCGTTGGGCAGCGTGACCGTAATCGGCGAGGTGGGGGTGCCATTGAGGGCGGTGAGGGCGGCCTCCCGGCGGCGCGGCGACAGCTCGTCCAGGTAGCGCTGGTTGCGGCTGTCCTCTCGCAGGCGCGCGATGCGCGCGTGGAGATCGCTGCCGTAGCCGTGTTCGCTGGCCCAGGCGACGTCGTCGATTACGTATGGGAAGTCCCGGTCCGCGATGACGGGATCGGCGGGGACCGGCCAGGTGGTAAACCCCTGCCGCTCCATACAGTCGCGTATCAGGAGCTGATGCGCCCTGTGCAGGAGCGTCCGCTCCCGCTTGGCCAGCTTCTGCGGCTCGTCTGGGAGCGCGGTAGACGGGCGGCACCCGGTAGCGCCCCACGTTCCCGCAGCGGCCAACGACAGCGACAGCGTGAAAGCGATGATTCGAGGCCACGTTCTCCGCTTTCCGACTGCCCTCCCACGGTGCGGCATCGGCATCCTCCAGGGCGGCGGTTGTTCTCACCTGTTTTCGGTCAGGAAACGGGGAGGTGCTCGGCTCCACCGCAGGCACGAAGCTTGCGGTGGCCGCTACCGATAGGCCAGATCCTCGCCGTCGCCCCATTCCAGGCATGGAATGGGGCGACGGCGATACAGCATGAAGTGCCGGCATGGCGCATTGGTCGCGGTGCCGCGAGCCATTCTACTTCGAGATTTGTCTCGCGGAGAATTTTTGGTGGAAAGTGAAATCGATCTTCTTGGGGTTTTTGTAAAAATTAATTCTGGCGGCAAGAAAATCTGCTTGTTTATGGTTTTTGGGGTGATGTCGGGGTGAGCGGCGTCGTCGGGGCGGCCCGGGAGCCAACATCGGGGCGTGCTCTCAACCACACCCCCGCCCGATCGGAGCGAACGGGAGCGTGAGATCGTCTTAGGCCGGCGTGCCTGCACGCCGTGCCTGCGGCCTGCTCGCGCCTCCCACGCCTCGTCGTGGGGCATTTTGGCGGGCTGGACGGAGCCCCTCGAAACTCAAAGATGAACCCGCTGCTCCCGGAGGTCGCCGTGGCGAGAGGTGGGAAGGCGAGGCGTTCGCCCCCTGACTGGGGAGGCGTTGCGCCATGCGCACGGACCCCAAGGGATAACCGGTGGAAACACTGGCGACACCGCGCGAGATCGAACAGGAGGGGAGCCGGTCATGGGATTTGAGGAACTCTTCGCGCGGCAGCGCATCATGGCCATCCTGCGTGGCCTGCCCACACGCGAGACGGTCGAGCTGGCCGAACGCGCCTGGGAGCTCGGGATCGAGCTCGTCGAAGTCACGGTGCAGACCGCCGACGCGATGCCGTCGCTGCGCGCGGCCATCGCCGCAGGGGCCGAACGCGGGCGAACGGTGGGAGCGGGCACCGTGACCACCGTGGAGCAGGTCACCGCCGTGGCCGAAGCCGGCGCCGGCTTCACCGTCGCGCCGGGGCTCGACCTCACTGTCCTCGACGCCTCCACCGAGGCGGGGCTCCCCCACCTTCCCGGCGTGGCAACCCCCAGCGAGATCCAGCTCGCGCTGGGCCACGGGGTCGAGTGGCTGAAGGCGTTTCCCGCAACTGTCCTGGGGACTGCCTGGTTCCAGGCCATGGTCGGACCCTTCTCGCAGGTCAAGCTCGTGGCCACCGGAGGTCTGGACACCCGCAGCGCCCCCGAGTATCTCGCGGCCGGGGCCCGCGCCGTCGCCCTCGGCTCGGCTCTGTCCGACCCCGAACAGGTTGATCACCTCGCGGCGCTAGCCGGCGGACGCTAGGCAGGAGAGCCGTTATGGGAGCGAGCTGCGCCGAGCGCGCCATAGGAACGCGGGGGACCGGCGTCCCCGGCGTGGTCGCGCTCGTCCACGAGCTCCGGGGAAGCTGCGGCGGCACCGTCCTGCGGCTCCTCGGTGACGCGCTCCCCTTCGTCGACTGCTCCGGCGATGGCGGCGGACATGGTGGCGAGGTGCGTAGAACGGATTGGCACGAGGCCCCCTCAATGGCGTGGTGCGGTCTCTTTCCGCAGTTGTATACCGCTGGTGACACTTCGCCAGAAGGAGATAACTCGGTGTGTCGAGTGCTGGGGCAATCGCCGGGACCACACGGGCCACACGCCGTAGCTGGCTGAACTTCATTGTCACGACAGCGATTGATTCGTCTTTTTAAAAGGTTATAAAAATGCGAAACAGCCCCATTATGGGGCCATGCGTTCTAGGGTCGAAACTATGCATTTCAACTACCCTGGGTTACTTTCAGGTGTGCGCATCGGGACCCGTGTCTCCCCGGCAGCGCTCGCGCGCGCCCAGCGTGTGGAACAGTTGATCGCTAGCCACGCGCCGGGCCTCAATACCGAGATCGTGAGGGTGGAAACCGTCGGTGATCGCCGCCGTGGCTCCCGTCCGCTGCTGAGCGGCCCCGGCACGTTCGCGCGGGAGGTCCACCGGGCGCTGCTGCGCGATCAGGTCGATGTGGCCGTCCACGCCATGAAGGAGATTCCAGGCGATCTCCCGCTCCCCGAGGGCACGACGTTTGGCGCCTATCTCCCCCGCACCGATGTCCGCGACGTCGCGGTCTTCCCGGTCGACTCTCCCTACCGGTCGCTCGCCGAGGCGCCCGAGGGCGCCAGAGTGGGAGTCACCTCCTTACGGCGCGCGGCCCAACTGCTGCACCACTGGCCTCACCTGCGCGTCGAAGGGATACGTGAAGAGACCACGGGTGCCCTCACGCTGCTCGACTCCGGTGACCGTTACACGGCACTCGTGCTGGCCCGCTCCCGCGTCGAACGGCTGGACCGCAAGGACCGCGTCACCGAGTCTCTGCCCGCCGACACGGTGTGTCCAGCACCGGGCACGGGCGTCATTGGCCTACAGTGCCGTGTCGACGACGACCCCATGGGCGAACTCCTGCATCGCCTCGACGACCCCGAAACCCGCACCCACGTCACGGCCGAACGCACCCTGCTACGAGGGTTGCGCGGCCACGACGCTAGCCCGATCGCCGCCTACTGCCACACCCTGCCCGACGGGCGCCTCCATCTGCGCGGCAGAGTCTTCACCCGCGACGGCAGTTGCGTAGTCGAGGCGTTCGGCTGCGACGCCCCCGAACGACCGGCCCGGCTGGGCACCCAGGTCGCCGCCGATCTGCTCCGACAGGGCGCACGGGCCCTGATCGCCCCTGGCGGCAGATGATTCCCGCCATCGGTATGGCCGGCGCGCGCTACGCGGCACGTACCGGCGTTACCGGCGCAGCGGCTCCCCCACCGGCGCACCCTCCGCGCCGGTCAGGCGGCCCGTCCTCGACTCACCTCCGCTAGAGCGCGACGTTGACACAGCCCAGGCGCTGCCCGGCGTCGCCGGCGTGGCCCGCCGCCGTGGGCGTGGGGTTAGCGTGAATCACGATCGAGTTGGCTTCCCCTTCGCGGGGAACCCACTCGACCGTGGTCATCGCGGAGCCGTCCCCGTCGCTGTCGGTCGTGAAGTCGAGCCACGCCTCGTTGCGCGGGTTGGTATAGGTGGGGTCGTTTTCCACCCCTTCGGGGGCTTCGACGTTCTGGTAGTGCGGACCGGCGTCGCCCGGGTGGGGCCCGCACGGCCGCGTGTGTAGGTGGGCCCCGTAGTCCTCGTTCGCCGGGAGCCCGGTGAGAGCAAACGTGAAGCTCGTGCTCACAATCCCGGGGGTCGCCCCGCTGTCCTCAGCGGGTGTGCCGCTGTCGGTGCTGGGCTTTTCCGCGGTTTCGTTCTTCGTTCGCGGGGCCGCCGGAGTGCTCGTGCGCGCCAACAGCATCACTCGCGCGCCCGTGGGGATCTCCTCAGGAACGTAGGTGATGGCGCGCGCATCGTCGGTGTAGGGCTGGAAGGCGCCCGTCACCATTGACGGTGATCCCACCGGCTGCGTATCTCGCTTGGCGGCCACAGGAGAGCCGCTGGCGGCTTTGGGGCCGGCCACGGCGTCATGCTGCTCGCCGCATCCCGCCAGAGTCAGGCAGGCGCAGGTCAAGCCCAGAATGGTTCGCGCTACTGTCCGCACGGTGAGAGCTTCCCTTCTCCGGATGAGTGGTCCGGTCCCGCAATCGAGATCGTACTACGCAAAGCTATCGATTGATCACTCTTAGGATGTTTTGGGACACGCCCACAACCGTGGCGCGGTTCGCCCTGGAGGGCGGGGCACGCCTTAGCCGCCTGCCGCAGGGAGTCCGGCGGGCCGAGGCGGCTCCGCCCGCCGTGTGGCAGGCAGAGAGCTGCTCTGGCCGGGATTGGTTGGAATAAGCGGGACCGGCTGAATGGACACACCTGGTGGATAGGCCCCCTTAACAGTCTCTGGCAGGGGGCGCGGCAACCCCGGGTAGGAGTTGGGGCCAGTGGTGAACCCCCACCCAGTCGAGTTGCCCTTCGAGGCTTTCGTCGTCCCACCGCAGCCGGTCTCTACCGGTGAAGACGAACAGGGTAGCGGGCATTAGCCACGCCATGCGTTGGATAAGTCGTTCCAGTTCGTGATCCGGACGGTTACTGACGTCCTCGAAAGTGTCGAGCAGCACCACCAGTTGGGCTCGACGCTTGTGCGGAAGCTGTTCCAGATCCCACGCCAACAGGTGGGGATAATAGCTGAGCGCGTCGAGGTCTGGCGTGGCTTCCAGGAGGTCGGGTAGCCGGTTGCAGCCAGCGAGCGCCCGGGCTTTGCTGTGGCGTTCTCGCAGCATTGTCACCAGGGCACGTATTCCCGACGTTGCCAGCCCCCCCAACAGCCCTGGCAATGTCAGTGTCTGCGCGGCCTCCTGAACCGCCGACTCCATCTGTGCGCGCAACTCCTCGTTGGATGAGTAGCGGGAGAGCAGGGTGTGCCGCCGTAGATACTCATCCAGGGGCTCCCCCGGATGGTTATCCTCCCAGTAGCGCAGGAACGCCAGGTCGAAGGCGGGCATGCGCGGAGCGAGAGCAGCCACCGCAAGGCGCACCGCCAACAGGACCGTTTCTAAGTTCGCCCCGTTCTTTGTGGACATATCTACCTGAACAGGGAGGAACTTTCCCGCTTTCGAAGGCGGAGCTTCCCACTGCCCCGGCGCTGACTCGGGGCGGGACAGCGAATTCTTGATCCGTTGTGACAGGGTTGATTTGCCGATTCCGCCAACACCGTAGAAAACGAGTACATTGCGACGTGCCTTCTGCACGTCCTGGACGTCGATCTCTCCCGATCTGATCCGTTCCGCCAGACGATCAAGGCTGAGGCGCACGGACTGCCACTCGCTTTGTCGATTGGTGAAGATGTCCTCGGAAACGAGGTCGGTTTCGTTAGTGGCGAACAGGGCACGCAGGTCTCGGGGAGACAAGGACGCTACCTCCACAGGTTCGGAGGAAGACACTGCTTACGGTAGCCAATCCGAACCCGGCCAGGACGATTATGAGGACTCACCACGACAGTAACTGCCGCGAGTGGCCGTCACCGCAGTCTCTGAACGGCAATACTTCACGCTCTTACTGGTGAAACGTCAATTTCTGTGATGTGAGGATAGTGGTGACCGGTATCGGTCAACATCCACCTACAGCCGCTTTTGTGCGCACAGTGCTCCACTTCTCACCTAGGCGGCCCCAGGCGAGTTCTCTACCAGCTTTTCGTGTTCGAAGTGGGTGAGCACGAGACGTCCGGTGGCTATCGCGCCCCGGAAAACGCACTCGCCTGGGACATCCCACTCCCATGGGGTGCCCCAGGCGAGAATCGACACTGCGAAGCGGCAGCAAAAGCCGTAGACCAGGTGGCTAGCCGGCCTGTTTCTTGGCTTCCAACGCTTCCATGGAGATGACGGCCGCTCCCACTGTGCGATGGACCGGCACCTGGCGGTGCAGGCCGACGAGGCGGATCACCTTGGTCACGCGCTCGTTCGGTGCGGCCAGCGCCAGGCTTCCGCCGCGCTCGGTGACGGCGCGGTAGGCGTTGATGGCCGCGTTCAGGCCACTGGAGTCCATGAAGTCCAACTTGGACAGATCGAGGATCAACCACGGCCCGTGCGTGTCGATGGCGGTTAGGACATGATCTTGGAGGTCGGTAGCGGTCGCGATGTCGAGTTCACCTTCGACAGCCACGATTACGCTGTGGTTCTCGACCCGGGTGCTCAGCCCAAGCCTCTGCACGTTCACTCCTCCCAGCCCCACGTGAGTTTGAGGGGTCCCCTAGTAACCATAGGGCAGCAGTGGCAACCGGTACATATCGCCGACGGTGAAGGGACGCCGGCGAGGACTTCTGGGGTTATGTGGCGGTGCCACGAGCTCCCGTAAGGCTTTGAACACATACGGTATTAGTGCACCGCCTGCCGGGGGAATGCATCACGAGAGATATTTTTCGCCGTGAAGCTCTTTCGCAGCTATGTCCTCACATGATCCCGCGCGAGAGGGATAACGGATAGCCCGAACCCCGATTTTTTAGCTGTCCAATATCCGCTATTGCCCTCCGCTGGACATATCACTCTCCGTCGCTTTTGTGACCCGCGTCTCCTGCTGAGACTGACCGGTGAAGGCGGTGAGGAGCCGTTCGGCCGCCAGCGTCGGCGTGAGCTCACCGGCGTCCACCAAGGACTCCAGTTCCGGAACGAGCTTGCTGACCTCCGAATCCTGCTGCATCCGCAGCATGAGGCGATCGCGGACGTGGGCCCACATCCACTCGACCCGCTGCCGCCGGCGCTTGGCCGCCAACTCGCCGCTCTCGGTCAGCGCGGCGCGGTGCGCGTTGACCGCATCCCACACCTCGCCCAACCCGGAACCGGTGAGGCCGCTACACGTGAGCACCTTCGGGCGCCACACGCCGCCGGCCGGCTGTAGCATGCGCAGCGCCCGCGACAGGTCGCCCGCGGCCTTACGGGCTTCGTCGGCGTGGGGGCCGTCGGCCTTGTTGACCGCGACCACGTCGACCAGCTCCAGCACCCCTCGCTTGATCCCCTGCAACTGGTCGCCCGTGCGGGCCAGGGTGAGTAGCAGAAAACAGTCGACCATGCCGGCCACAGCCGTCTCGGACTGGCCTACCCCCACCGTCTCGACGAGCACGGCGTCGAAGCCGGCGGCCTCCATGAGGATCATCGTCTCGCGGGTCGCGCGCGCCACCCCGCCGAGGGTGCCCGCCGTCGGCGAGGGGCGCACGAAAGCGTTGGGGTCTACCGACAGCCGTTCCATGCGGGTCTTGTCGCCCAGGATGCTGCCGCCGCTGCGTGCCGAAGAGGGGTCCACCGCGAGCACGGCCACCCGGCGGCCGTGCTCGGTGAGGTGTGTCCCCAGGGCGTCGATGAACGTCGACTTGCCCACCCCCGGCACGCCCGTGATGCCCACCCGGTGGGCGCCGCCACTGTGCGGGAGCAGCTTCACCAACAACTCCTGGGCCAGCTCGGCGTGATCGGGGCGCCGCGACTCGACCAGCGTGATGGCACGGGCCAGCGTTGGGCGGTGGCCGGCCAGGACACCCTCGGCGTAGCTGTCGATATCGATAGTGTGTCTCATCCCAGTCCAGTCGGGCGCGGAAGCGGACTCACCCGTCAGTGTGCCCGAGCCGTTCGGCAAGAGTCTCGACGAGCTGGGTAGCCGCATGCGGGATGCTCGTGCCGGGGCCGAAGATCGCACTCGCGCCGGCCTCGCGCAGCGCCTCGTAATCCCCCGGCGGGATAACGCCACCGGCGACGATGAGGATGTCGTCGCGGCCCAGCGCGGCCAACTCGTCGCGCAACTGCGGCACCAGCGTGAGGTGCCCGGCCGCCAGCGAGGACACTCCCAGGATGTGGACGTCGTTGTCGGCGGCTTGACCGGCGGCCTCGGCCGGCGTCTGGAAGAGCGGGCCGACGTCGACATCGAAACCCAGATCGGCGAAGGCGGTGGCGATGACCTTCTGGCCACGGTCGTGGCCGTCCTGGCCCATCTTGGCGATGAGAATCCGCGGCGGACGCCCCTCGGCCTCGGTGAAGGCCCGCACCCGCTCGGTGGCGGTGTCGAGGTCGGTGGTGGCCTGACTGTTGCGTGCCTCGTCGCGATAGACGCCGGTGAGCGTGTTCACCGACCCCGTATGGCGGCCGAATACCTCTTCCATAGCCTGTGATATCTCCCCGACGGTGGCATGGGCGCGGGCGGCCTCGACAGCGGCGGCGAGCAGGTTCTCCTGCCCGGCAGCGGCGGCGGTTAGGCGCCGCAGCGCCTCCCGGGTCGCCTCCTCGTCGCGTTCGGCCCGCAGCCGTGCCAGTTTGGCCAACTGCTCCTCACGCACCCGGCTGTTGTCGACCTTGCGCACCTCGACCTCGTCCGCGGTGTCGGGCACGTACTTGTTGACTCCGATGAGCGGCTGGTTCCCCGAGTCGAGCCGGGCCTGGGTGCGCGCCGCGGCCTCCTCGATGCGGGATTTGGGGATACCGGCGTCGATGGCGCGGGCCATGCCGCCGGCGGTCTCGATCTCGGCGAGGTGGGTGCGGGCACGCTCGGCGAGGTCGTGGGTGAGGCGCTCCACGTAGTGCGACCCGCCCCACGGGTCGATGACCCGGGTCGTGCCCGTCTCGTGCTGGAGCAGCAGTTGGGTGTTGCGGGCGATCCGCGCGGAGAAGTCCGTGGGCAGCGCCAGCGCCTCGTCCAGCGCGTTGGTGTGCAACGACTGGGTGTGGCCCTGGGTGGCCGCCATCGCCTCGATACCGGTGCGGGCCACGTTGGTGAACACGTCTTGGGCTGCCAGCGACCACCCCGAGGTCTGGCAGTGGGTGCGCAGGCTCAGCGACTTCGGGTTGCGTGCCCCGAAACCGGCCACCAGCTCGGCCCACAGCAGCCGTGCCGCCCGCAGTTTGGCCACCTCCATGAAGAAGTTCATGCCGATGCCCCAGAAGAACGACAGCCGCGGCGCGAAGGTGTCGATGTCCAGCCCGGCGTCCACGCCCGCGCGCAGGTAGTCCACCCCGTCGGCGAGCGTGTAGGCCAACTCCAGGTCGGCCGTGGCTCCGGCCTCCTGCATGTGGTAGCCCGAGATCGAGATCGAGTTGAACTTGGGCATGCGCTGGGCGGTGTAGGAGAAGATGTCGGAGATGATCCGCATCGAGGGCTGGGGCGGGTAGATGTAGGTGTTGCGGACCATGAACTCCTTGAGGATGTCGTTTTGGATCGTGCCCGCCAGTTGCTCCGGCGCCACCCCCTGCTCTTCGGCGGCCACGATGAACAGCGCCAACACCGGCAGCACCGCGCCGTTCATCGTCATCGACACGCTCATCCGCTCCAGCGGGATGCCGTCGAACAGTTCGCGCATATCCAAGATGGAGTCGATCGCCACCCCGGCCATGCCCACATCGCCGCTCACCCGCTCGTGGTCGGAGTCGTAGCCGCGGTGGGTGGCCAGATCGAAGGCCACCGACAGCCCTTTCTGCCCAGCGGCCAGGTTGCGCCGGTAGAAAGCGTTCGACTCGCTGGCTGTGGAAAACCCCGCGTACTGACGGATCGTCCACGGCTGGGTCGCATACATCGCTGCGTAGGGGCCGCGCACGTAGGGCACCAGACCGGGGAACCCGGAGACGAAGTCCAGCCCTGCCCGGTCCTCGGCGGTGTACAACGGCCGCACTCCGACCCCTTCGGGGGTCTCCCACACCCACGCATCGGGCTCCTTGCCCGTGGCCTCGGCCACTGCGGCGCTCCACCGCTCGGCGTCGCCCGCCGAGCCCGCCGGCACGCCCGGGTCGACCGTGGCGAAGTTGGGAACCGACACCGACGTCATCACGCCACCCCCAGGCAGTCGTTTAGCTCTTCCAGCAAACTACGCGCGTCGCAACCGGTGAAGACATAGCCGTCCACAGCCGCCGTCTCGTCGCCTTCGGCAGCGCCGTCCCCGGCCGGTGGCTTACCCGCCAGCAGCACCCGCCGTGCTCCCGCGGCGCGCAGCGCAGCCACCGTCGGCCCGGCCTGCTCCACATAGACCTTGTCGCTGGAGCACAGGCACGCCACCCGCGCGCCGCTGTCGCGAAACAGCGCCGCGACCTCCTCCGGCTTTGCCGTGGCACCCGCGCTCACCGGTTCGATCCCGCCAGCTTGGAACAGGTTCGCCGCGAACGTCGCGCGGGCCGTGTGTGCCGCCACCGGCCCCAGCGTCGCCAGGAACACTTTGGGACGGTGCCCGGTTTCGGCCAGGTGTGCGTCCGAACGGTCCCGTAGCGTTTCGAAATCCTCGGCGTAGCGGTGCCGAGGCAGCGCCACCGCCGAGCGGGGCCGGGCCGGTGCCGGCGCCGGCCAGCGCTCCAGCGTGGGCTCGGATAGGTCGGGGTACTCGCTCACCCCCGTCAGCGGGTCCAGCCGGTGCGCGATCCGGTCGCGGCGCCGCTGCCACACCGCGTCGACCCGCTCGGCCACCAGTCCCGACGCCAGCGCCTCGGCCATGCCGCCGGCGCCCTCGATCTCCTGGAAGAACGCCCATCCGGCAGCGTAGAGCTCGCGGGTCAGCTCCTCCACGTAGAAGGAGCCGCCCGCCGGGTCGATCACCTGCCCCAGGTGCGACTCCTCCAGCAGCAGCGACTGCGTGTTGCGCGCGATGCGCCGCGCGAACCCATCGGGCAGCCCCACTGCCTCGTCGAAGGGCAGCGCCGTTACCGCATCGGCCCCGCCCACGCCGGCCGCGAAGCACGCCACCGTCACGCGCGGCATATTCACGTAGGGGTCGCGCCGCGTCATCATCGCCGGGGAGGTCACCACGTGCTGCACCATGGCGCGCTCGCTCGCGGCCAGCCCGCACACCTCAAGCACCCGCGCCCACATGGCCCGTGCGGCCCGCAGCTTGGCGATGGTGGCGAACTGGTCGGCGTTGGCCGCGTACCGAAACTCCAGTTTCCGCGCCGCTTCGGACAGGCCCAGCCCGGCGTCGGTGAGCGCGCGCAGGTAGGCCACACCGGAGGCCATCGAGGCCCCCAACTCTTGAGCGTCGGAGCCCCCGGCCTCGTGGTAGGGGGTCGCGTCGGCCACCATCAGCCGCATGCCCGCAAGCCGGCCGGCGTAGCCCACCGCGTCGCGCGCCGCGCTGTCCACCGCCGCGGGCTCGCCGCTGCGCGCCGCCACGCTCAGCGGGTCAAACCCCACGTTGCCGGACACCGTGGTGGTGGGGGTCTCGCTGGCGGAGTGCGCGCGCAGCAGCTCCTCGACTGCCGCCGGGGTCTGATCGCCCGCGTCGAGCACGACAGGAGCCAGGTCCATGCTTACGTCGGCGAGTACGTCGCCGATGCTGTTCACAGGGACCCCGGTGTCGCCCGCGCTCAGCCAGATAGAGGTGACGCCGTTGTTAAGGTCAGCGGCGATCGCGTCCCGGGTGGCCTCGGGGTCCGGGTCGGTGTGGCGCTGGCGCACGTCCCAGCCGCTGTCGGTCGCGCCGTGGGGCCGGCCGCCCCGCAGGAACGGCGCCACCCCCGGGAAACCGGGATCGGCGGTCTCGTCCTCGGCAGTGTAGAGGGGACGGATGGTGATTCCGTCATAGGTGGTCGACGACAGTCGCTCCTCGGGAGCCGGATCGTCGTGGGGGACCTCGATCCCGCTTTTGCGCAGTACATCAGCTATCAGGCCGCGCCACTGCTCTCGCTGGGCCGGCGCGCCGCTCTCAACTGCGGTTTCCCTGTCCGGTGGCCTCATAATCTATGAGGATAAATGTAACTCTTAAACTGTTCTTGGGTTGGGGGGATGTTGGGGGCTCGGTGCAGGTCAGTGCACCCGGTGTAGCCGCACGCGCACTCGTTGGGGTGCTGGTGATCTCTCTTGAGCCACCGTCCGACGCGGTTCGGGGCCGGGCCTTTCCGCCACGAGGCGGCGGCATCGAGACACTCCTAGTCGGTTCGGCCGAGCGTGACCACGGGGTGGGGTGGTTTCCGGCTGGCCGGGGCCGCCCGGCACAAACGTCCTAGCCAAAGCCGGCTGCTCCCCACAGAGTGCCGACGAGCGGCGATATGGCCGAAACCAGACAAACGCCCACGACCGTTCCGCCCCCGCGGTTACAGTTGTCTCTGCCGCGTTCTATATTCAACGCGGCGGAAACGCTTTCCCCGCCCAGGTTGCGTGTGGCTCGGGAAACCACCGCTGCCCCGCGGCGTTGTGGTCTGGCTGCGTTTTTCGCCTGATGGAACGGCTCCCCCACGTCTCAGGTGCTGTCTTGCGATCCATTCCTCAACCCCTTGTCGGCGCCACGGCCCTGATTGTGGGCTGCACCTGCTTTGCCGCCTCTCCCGCCGGCGCCGAGCCCACCCCTAGCCCCAGTAGCCCTAGCCCCTCTCCTTCGGTCGCCTCGCCGTCGGCTCCGGCGCCGTTCGAATACGAGACCAGCGGTGGGGGCGTCACCCTCTCTGGAGCGTTGGAACGCGGGGCTGACAAGACCTCCATCGACGGTACGCTGCGATCCCCGGCGACAACGGTGTGGGTGGATGTCGTCAAGTCGACCAGGAGCGCAGACGGCCGGATTCTCGATGTGGTCCAACTCTCCGGTGGTTCGACCGGGGGAGCCGAGGTCTACGACTACGGCCCGCTGACCACCTCACGCCCCACCGCCGCGGGCACCTACGCCACCTACCGCATCATCGTCACCTCGCAGGACTTCGAGCCCCTGCTCGTCGTCAACTGCGGTGACAGCGAATGCGCAGCGGGCTCCACCTCGCCGCTGACCGGGGGATGATCCGCTCGCCCCTCACACCTTCTGGGGCCGCCCCGCATTCGAGAGCGTCGATCGGCTCGCCGTCCTTGTGCGCGACCGTCTCCGGGCGCGGCCCCTCTGCGGCGTCGCCGTTTCGGACTGCGAAAACGCTTGGAGGGAGCGAGGATAGGGTCGCGGCCATGTACATCTTCGATGACGCCGTCGACGAGGCCGGCGAGATCGGTTTTGACTTCCGGGTTCCCGAAGGCTGGAGCGAGTTCGACCTGTCGTCCGACGGCCTCGCCGCCCGTCGCGAAGAGACGCTGCGTCACCTCGCCGACGATCCCGACCGCCAGCAGGCGGCCAGCGAGGTGTTCACCACCGCCGGCCACACCCTCGACCGCGCCACGTCCGCCGGGCTGATCGCGGCTGCCGGGGTGTGCGACCGCTACGAGGACGGCTACTTCATGGCCAACGTGACCGTATTCTCTTGCGCCGTGCCCCCTGGCCGGCACCTTGATCCCCTGGACATGGTGGGCCACCTGCACCCGCCCGAGCACCAGACCCCGGGACAGACGTGGCTGCGCACGATGCTCGCCGAGCTTCCCGAGATCGGACCGTGTGGGCGCGTCATCGGTGTCGCTGAGCACCGGGAGACCGACGACGTAGCGCTGCGCGCCGTCGTCACCCACACCGCCGTACCGGTGCCCAACAGCGGCAAGCGGCTGCTCGTCAGTTGCACGAGTCCCAACATCGAGCAGGTCGACGCCGTGCTCGACCTCTTCGACGCGATCACGGCGACCGTGCGCTTCCGGCGCCGCTGAACGAGCCGGCGCTCACTCCAGCGGCCGGCAGCGTGGCACCCACGGCCCCGACTGTCCAGATTCGTACCGTTCGTCGGCCCCGTCGCGTATCCGGCTGGTAAAATCACTGCGGGTCGCTTCCGCCCGCCGCCTCGTGCGGAGCGGCACAGCATCCCCTGTTCCCGGAGCCTCCCGCGACCCGACGCGCATGCACCCTTCCCTGACCCCGCCGGAAAGCCGGTCATGCGTCTCTGCGGGGGAGCTGATCCTCGACGCCAGCGCTGTCTCGGTCGCCGCCGATTCTCGCCGCTGCTCCTCGTCGGCCGCGACGAGAGCACGGGCGAGGCGGTCTTGGCGGCCTGCCCCGTCGATCTCGCTGCCCGAGACCATCAACCCCAGCGCCGCCACCGGCCGCCCGAGCCCCACGAGCCAGGAGGAGCGCCGTGAAAATCACGATCCCCGCCGACGAACTCGCCTCGCTGAAGTCGGAACTCAACGAGATCCACGACATTCTCGACGAGGTCGACGACTACCCGGACTCCCCGGCGGCGTGCACCGTCGGCCCTCCCAGATTCCAGGAGGCCGCCGAGGAGTTCGACGACGCCTGGGGCGATGGCCAGGACCAGCTTCAGCGCAATATCGAGGCCGTGCGCGACGGCATCACCACCATCCTTGACTCCTTCGAGAAGCTCGAAGACGATCTCGCCTCCCAACTGCAAGGAGACGGCTCGCAGGGCGGCTCGGGTGGACGTCCCGGCCAGGCCGGCTAAACCCAGTCACGCCACTCCCGCAACCAGCGAAAGCGAGGCGATATGCCGCCGGGCTCCTACCAGTTCGAGGAGGACGTTGCCGCGCCGCTGGTCGAGGTCGGCTTCAACATGCTCATCCCCGAAGGGTGGACGAGCTTCGACCTCACCGGCGACACGCTCGCCCAACGCCGCGCCGAACTCAACGACTCCTTCGACGGCAGCCCCGAGGCGCGCGCGGCAATGAACGACCTCCTCGTCCAGACGCGCCAGTTCGTCACCGACGCCGCCCGGTCGGGGCTGATCTCGGCCTCGGGGGTGTGCGAGGAGTACGAGGACGGCCTGTTCCTGGCCAGCGTCGCCGTGTTCGCCTTCCACCCGCCGCAGGGCGAGGACGCCGACCCGCTGCGGATGGTCGACCACATCCACCCCAAGGAACAGCAGCGCTCCGAGAACCTGTGGCTGCGCACGCTCACCGTCGAGATCCCCAGCGCCGGGGTGTGCGGGCGCGTCCAGGGCATCGCCGAACACGACCTCACCGAGGACGCCTCGGTCCAGATGGTGGTCATGCACACCGCCGTCAACGTGCCGGGCAGCCGCGTCAAGCTGCTCGTGAGCTGCTCCAGCCCCAACCTGCCCGAGGTCGACGGTCTCCTTGACCTGTTCGACGCGATCACCGCCACCCTGCGGTTCTGGGAGGACGTCTAGGTTCTGTTTTTCGGACGGCTGGAGTGCGAGGGTGTTCTTCGTCGGCTCGTGTCTCGATCGCTGCGCGATCTCGTCAGCCCGCGGGGGCGCCCACCCGCGTGCGCCCGCCCTCGCCGCCCTTGCCGAAAAACAGAACCTGACCGCCGTCCACCGGCTGCCCATGAGCGGCGGCGAGGAGCGGGGTGCGCGGGGCACGGTCGCCGCGGGGATCACCGCTGGGCGATCCCCGCGGCGAGTCCCCCGATCCGCCGGCGCAGCGGTCAAGGCATTGGGATCTTGACCTGGCGCAACTGCCCGTCGGCGAGGTGCAGGTAGCCCTTGCCCATGACCAGCCGGCTGCTGGCCACCCCCTTGGGCAGGCGCAGCCCCAACAGCTCACCGTCAGCGGAGCTTTGCGGCGACAGCAGCACCCCCATCCGGTTGCGTTTGAGGTTGACGTGCCAGCCGGAGAAGCCACCCTGCAGCGCATCGGTGGTGCCCGCGGCCATGATGGCCCACCCTTCCCCGACCAGCCCCTTGGCGACGCGGGAGAACTCGTTGCCGAGGTCGCTGTTGAGCAGCAGTTCCGCGTCGTCGACCACGATCACCCCCGTGTCGGCGTCAAGCTTGGTGACCGCGTCGCGGAAATCGCTCAGCAGCGGGTTCGCGCTCTCGATGACGGCGCCCACGCCCGGGTCGTCCTTCAGCTCCGCCAGCGTCGAGGAGCGCGGCATGATCAGCACCAGTTGGCTGCCGCCGGCGATCAGCGACCTCGACATGTTCAACAGCAGGCTGGAACGTCCCGACCGCGGCGGCCCGCCGATGAGGAACGTCGGCGTGCGCGCCAGGTCGGCACCGAAGGCGGTCAGCTCGTTGCCGCCCACACCCACCAGCGCCCACAGGGGGCGCTGCGGTCCGCTGCGGTAGGAGTCGGCCTGCTCGTAGTTGAGCTGGTCGGGCAGCACGTCCACGCGGAACGGCCGCTGCTGCGGCGCGGGGGCCGGCTGGCGGCTGAGGAACTCGGCGATGCGCCCCAACTCGCCGGCTTGCGCGGCCCCGCTGGTGGCGCTGCTGAGCAGCGCGAGCTGGAGTTCCGCGGCGTCGCTGGTGCGGAAGGCGCGGCCCTCAGGGATGTCCTCGGGCAGCTTGCGTCCGGTCAGCCCCACCTGGCTGTAGTCGCCACGGTCGTTGAAGCGCAATGCCAGCCGGTCCTCGGTGGTCATGGCGTAGCGGCTGCGCGCCAGCGTGCGGTCACCGGACATGAACATGTGAATCCCCGCTCCGGCGCCGTCGCGCAGCAGCGTCACCACGTCCTCGATGAGCGCCCCGTGGTTGTAGCTCTGGAAGACCTGCTCGAAGGCTTCCCACCGGTCAAGCAGGACGACGATGTGGGACGGGCGCTGCTCGCCGGGCAGTGCGTCACGCAGCTCCCCGATGTCGGCACAGCCGTGGTCGGCCAGCAGGCGCTGGCGCTTCTCCAGCTCGTCGCTGAGCAGCGCCAGCAGCCGGATCACCCGCTCCTCTTGCATGCGGGTCACGACCGCGCCGCAGTGCGGCAGGTCGGCCACCGGCAGCAGTGCCCCGTTACCGCAGTCGATCCCGTACATGTGCAGGTCGGCGGCGGTGTGGCCCAGCGCTAGCGAACCGGCGACGGTCCGCAGTGCCTGCGAGCGCCCGCTGCGCGCCGAACCGATGATGTGCAGGTGCCCCATGGTGGACACGTCGATGTGGAATGGCCGCTGCGCCTGTAGTTCAGGCTGGTCGAGCAGGCCGATCGGTACCGGTTGCAGCGTGCCTTGGGTGGGCTGGTTCAGCGGGGAGCCGCGGAACAGGTCGGCGATCGTGATCGCGGTGGGCAGCGCGGGCAGCCACGGGCTGGGCTGGCGCCGCACCTCCAGTTGGTCCGCGGCCTGCTGCACGGCTTCCACGAGGACGGTCAGGTCGGTGACCTCCACGTCCCCGCTGGCCTCGCTGTCCTCCTCTTGGCGCACCGGCAGCGGGGCCGCGAAGTCGCTCCAGCGCAGCGGGTGCGCCACCGGGTCGGTGGCCGTGGTCGACATGACCACCCGACGCCCACCGACCCGGCCCGACTGGAACGGCAGCAGCGAGGCGTGGCCCAGCCGCGCGTAGGCCCGCCCGGGCGTGTCGATACTGATCTGGGCGGACTCGGCGGAGTCGATGACGTCGCGGCTTTCTGACTGGTCGGTCATGCGCAGCGCGATCCGCAGGTTGGTGTTGGCGCGGATGTCGTTCGTGACCACCCCGGCCGGCCGCTGCGTCGCCAACACCAGGTGGATTCCCAGCGAGCGTCCCCGCTGGGCGATGTTGACCAGACCCGTGATGAAGTCGGGCAGCTCGCGCGCCATAGAGGCGAACTCGTCGATCACCAGCAGCAGCCGCGGCATCGGCGGCAGGTTCGGGTCGCGCTCCAGGTAGTCGATGTAGTCGTCGATGTCCTTGGCGCCGGCGTCGGCCAGCAGGTGCTCACGGCGCCGCAGCTCTGCCCCCAGGGAGGTCAGGGCGCGGCTCACCAGGTGGGTGTCGAGGTCGGTCACCATCCCCACCGTGTGGGGGAGCCGCACACAGTCTTTGAACGCGCTGCCGCCTTTGTAGTCGACCAGGACGAACGACATCGCCTCTGGCCGGTTCACCGCCGCCAGCGAGGCCACCAAGGTCTGCAACAGTTCGGATTTTCCCGACCCGGTCGTGCCCGCGATCAGTGCGTGCGGGCCGTCGCGGCGGAGGTCCACCGAGAACGGGCCGTCCACCCCCGCGCCGAGCGTGGCCAGGGTGCTCCGCCCGTTGGCCGCCCAGTGCGCCGCGACCACCTCGGAGTCGGGCGGCTCCAGCCCGATCACGTCCAGCAGCCGGGCGCTGCGCGGCAGCGACCCCTCCTCCTCGGCGGTGCCGCTGTCACGGATCGGCGCGAGCGTGCGACTCACCCGTTCAGCCCAGCTCAACGGCGGCGCGTCGATACGTACATCCTCCACCCGGTCGAACTTGGTGCGGTGCAGCCGTAACCCCTCCTCGCTGGAGACCGACACCACGGCCTGGCATTCCTCCGGCAGCAGCCGCTCCTCGGTGTCCAGACACAGCACGTGCACCCCGGCCGCGGGGCCCTCGCGCAGCAACTGCACCACACCCGGCAGGGAGCGCAGCCGCCGCGCGCCGTCGAGCACCACCACGATGTCGCTGTCCGGCTCCGCCCCCGCCGCTTGCGGGCCGCTCCGCGCCGTCACGATCGACAGCAGTTCGGCGATACGGCGCGCGCAGCTATCGGCGTCGACCCCGACGCGGCTCAGCGACACGTTCGGCGTCCGGCTGCGCAGATGGGGCAGCCACCGCGCCCATGCCCACTGCGCCTCGTCGCGGCCCAACGACAGCAGGTAGATCTCCAGTTCGGTGGGGCTGTGCATGATGGCGAGCTGGCCCACCAGCCACCGGTTGAGGGCGTCGGTGAGGTCACCGCGCCCGGCCACGCCCACAACCCCGGTCTCCCGCAGCGACACGGTCACGGGCACGTCGCGCAGGTGCCACGTGACCTCCTTGCGGTGGTCGTCTTTGGTGGGATCGTTGAGGACGACCTTGGAGGGCACCGCGCCGGTGCCCACCCGCAGCAGCGTGAAGTCCTCATCGGTGCGGCGCCGCTCCCACAGCCGGGCCCGCGGCCCCGTCGCCAACAGCAGCGCCGTGGCCGGGTCGGGGCAGCTCTCCCGTCGAGCGCGCTGCTCAGCGGCGAGCGCGTCCTTGGCGTCGGCGGTGATCCGTTCGACTTTCTCGTTGTACTCCTTCAGCTCCCGCTCATAGCGCGCTTTGCTCGTGCGGCGCTGCATGAGCTGCATGCCCAGCACTGAGATCGGCGCGAGCAAACCGATGAGCAGGTAGTGCATCCGTTGCAAGACGAGCGCGCTGCCGATGGCCATCAGCAGCGGGAGCATGATCATCACCAGCAACTGCACCAGCGGCCGGTCAGGCGGCTGCGGCGGCGCGGGCAGCCGGAAGTTCGTGCGGGTGGGGGCGGGGTGCAGTCGCGGCGGGCGGTTGTAGTCCAGGCCGGTGCCGTCGGGGGAGTTGAGCACGGCCGCGTCGGGGCGGCTCGTGGGGTGGGCCTCCAGCAGGCTGTCGGCTAGCGAGAGCTGCTGCCCAGGCTCCCACGCCGTTCCCGCTTCGGCCGGTTCGGCCTCCACCGTGATGTCGTCCCCGTCGACGCCGAGGAACGTGACGTTACCGGTTACGTCGACCCGTACCCGTACTGACATCCCCGACGACGGCACGGGCACCTTCGCTGCCACCACATCACCGATGGTGTAGTCGCCAGGGTCGAGCCGGTGCACGAAACCGCACGAGGGTCCTGAGACCACCCGGATCTCCGCGGCGGCCGTAGGCTCGCCCAGCCGCGTCGGCTCAAGGGTCCCAACGCTGACGATCGACCCGTCGCGCAACCCCGCCTCGGTGAGTGACTTGTTGCCGTTGATCTGGCGGTCGCCCACGTACAGCCGCGGTGCCCAGCCGTCAAAGGTGGGAGGCAGCCCCAGGCTGGGAGCGATCGCCATCGCGAGCTGCTTGACCGAGGCGCTGGGGTCGGCTTCGACGAGCAGATCGGTGGTTGGCCCCGGCAGCGGCTCGGCGGCGCCGGGCACGGGCTGCGGGGCGGTTGCGGTGAAGATGAGACGCACGGCCTGATGCTTCCGGTAGACGAGACAACATGAGGCTGCCCCGGATCACGACCGGGACAGCCTGTCGGCGAATGTGGGCGGGCCGCTCAGCCGCTCAGGCCCTTACCGAGTTCCTCGTCGGTGCTCTGGAACGAGTCACCGACCTGCTTGACGTACTTGCCGATGCCTTCCAGGCCGTTGTTGACGTCCTTGAAACCCTGGTGGAACTGCTCGAAGAACGGCTTGAAGTCCTTCTCGGCCCCCGGCGTGTTGTAGCCGTCCTCAAGCAGACCGTCGACCTTGCTCTTGATGCCTTCCAGCCGCTCCTGGAACTCCTCGAACTCGGAGATGAGGGAGCTGGAGGTTTCGGCGGTCCGGTCAGAGTCGACCGAGTAGCTCGGCATGTCCTAAACCCCTTTGGTCAGTACCGGCCACGAGAGAGCCCCGTGGTCTGTGGACTTGGGTGCGGGCGCGCTCGCCCCGCCGGGGCGAAGGCGCCGTCATACTCCTGTACGGAGTTGGGACGCTGCGGGTTCAATCTTTTTCGCTGTGCTGCTGGGGCGGAAGGCAGAGCAGGAGAGGAAGTGGGAAAGGGGCAGAGCAGCGGTGGGGCGGAGGGGATGTGAGGGTGACCACTTCGTTCGGCACGCCATCACAAGCCGGTAGCGCTCGGTGCTCCTGGGCGCCCATTGTCGCGACAGGCTGTTGCGGGGGTCTATTCGGTTTCGGTGTCCCAGTTGATGATGTCGTTTACCTGGTCGCGGATTTTGTAGATGTTGTCGCGGGTGTGGAGGATGGCGTGGCGGGCGGCGTTGGCGCGGTTGAGTGCTTGTTCGTCTGCGGTTTGGATGCTGTAGAGGTTGTCCCAGGAGCTTTCGTATTGGTAGATGTCTTTTTTAGTTCTTTGAGTTGTTTTTGTAGTTTTTGTTGTGTTTCTGGGTCGTCGGTGGTTTCGAGTGTTTCGTTGATTTGTTGTTTGAGTGCTGGTGCTTCTTGTCTGAGCTCTTCGACAACGGGTTTCGTTGCGGCTTCAACCTCTGTTGGGTTGGGGAATTTTCCTTGTTCGGGGTGTGGTCTGGAGATTAATTTTATTAAAATAAAAACTGCGGGTGCGACGAGGAGCCAGAGGTATTCGGTGAGTTCTTCGGCGTCGTGGCCGAATATTATTTCGAAGGGAGTCATTGTTGTTTTTCTGGTTGTAGTCCTTCTTCTATGTCTTCTAAGTCCTCTTGGTGTTCTTCGTGGGCGTCCCAGGAGGTTTCCCAGTCGGTGGTGGTGTGGACCTTTGCCGTCTCGGCGGCGAACTTCCATCCTATTTCTGTGAATATGCTGTCTTCGCCCATAAGAGGTGTGTTGGCGTAACGGGCCTGGGCTATCCCCTTGGGTATGCTGTAGAGCCAGTTCGTTATGGCTTCCTCTGGGGACTTGAAATTCAACAGGCCGGGAAGGTTTCCCGCGTCATTGCGGAGTTCGTTCAGAGCCTCTCTCTTCATCCTTCCGTACTCGTCTTGGTTCATGCCCCCCCATACGATGGGGCGCCCCGGATCGGAACCGTCCTCCGCAAGCCTGTAGAGCTTCTCCGGTTTCCGGAACTCGCCGCCGGCGAGGTAGTTCTCCCACAGGCCGCTGGTCTCCTTGAGCTCGCCGTTGGGGCGCAGCCGTACCGGATTGGTGTTGGGGCTGCGCTGGTCGACGCTCGTGGCTTGGCCGCGGTTGTCGATGCCCACACCCCAACTCGTCGCGCGGCCGTCGGGATCGGTGCCGCGGATGCGCGATTCCGCGTTACCGTGCCTGTCCATCCGCGTGAGGCTGTGTTCCCGGCCACTTGGGGAGGGACGGTGGTCGATCTCGATCTCGCCCTTGCGGAGTTGCCGGACTGTCGTGGTGGGCTCGGCGTCGGGGATGGCGTGCTGAGTGGTCGTCGGCCTTCCGGTGGGGGAGAGGTCCACGTGGGTGGTGGAGTCGCTCCGTGAATACGAGGTACTCCCGTCGCCGTTGAACCTGATCGTGGTCGAGGGGTCGCCATCGCGGGTGAGGGTCACCGATCCGTCGCCGTCGCGGGTCACGTGGTAGCCGGGGTGGTCCGGTGTGGCGTCCACCCCGTCTCCGGTGATGTCCTCGCCCCGGGAGTTGCGCATGCTGCCGTCGGGGTCGCGTCGCAGTACGGGGGTGCCGTCGCCGTCGCGCACGGTCGTCGTGGCGCCGCCGTCTCCCTGCTCCCACTCCACCCTTGGGGTGTCGCGGTCACCGGCGGTGACGCTGATCATGTCGTCGGCCGAACGGTGCACCGAGACGTCGCCCGCTTCCACCGTGGAGGAGCCGTCGGGGTTGTGCCGGGCCACCGGCGCGTCCGGCGCGGGCTGGACCTCGGTACCCACGGGGGTGTCGGGGCCGTCGGGCCGCGTCTGGCTCATTCGGAACCCGTCGTGTTCCACCGTCGTGGTGTCGCTTTCGGGGTTGCGCCGCATCGTCGGCCCCTCGGAGACCGTGTCGGAGGAGCGGTGGTGGTGGCCGGTCTCCACCGTCGTGGTGCCCTCGGAGTCTCGGGTGGCGCTGGGCGCACCGGGCCGCCCGTCGTCGTAGCTCTGCTGGACGGTTCCTTCGGTGTCGTAGCGGCTCGTCGCCCCGTCGCGTTCCACCGTGACCAGCGACTCCGGGGCGTCGGGGGCCGTGCCGGTTCGAGAGTGGTGGCTGACGGTGGAGTCGGGGGAGAAGCGCTGTTGCGTGTCGATCGTGGTGCCGCCGTCGCCGCCGCGCACGTGGGAGTTGGCGCCGTGGGCGTCGAATCCCTCCGCCGTGGCCGCCACCGACCCGCGTGCGTCTGTGACCCGTACCGTGCCGTTGCCGTCGATCGTCGGTTGTCCCGGCTCGCCCTCGTTGATCCGCACCTGCTGGTTGCCGGCGGCGTCCTGGTCGACGTGGTGGGCGCCGCCATCGGGTGAGGTGACCGTGGAGCCCTCCGGCCCCACATCGACGGCGGGACGGCCCGGCCCGGCGTCGACGTGGGCCGCCGATCCGGTGGTGGGCTGGGTGACGGTGAGCCCGTTGCCGTCGTTGACGGTGAGCTCGCCATCGGAGGCGCGGGTGACCTGAGTGTCGCCGTTGCCGAAGGTGACGTCGCCCTCGCGCGAGGCGGTGACGTCGGTCCCCGAGCCGGTGGTGCCGCCGATGTCGCCGTCGGCGTCGGAGCGCACCTGCCACGCGGGGGCTCCCGTGCCGTCATGGCCGCCGCTGAGGGAAGCCCCGCCCTGGGTGTCGAGGTCGATCCTGCCGCCGGGGTGGGTGACCTCGGCGCCGGCGCCGGTGACGTTGGCTCGCCAGTCGCCCGACTGCACGCCCGCTTCACCCGCGCCGTGGGAGAGGGCGCCGGCCCCCTCCGGCGTGGTCGCGGCCGTGGACCCGTTGCCGGTGTCGAGGGCGTAACCGCCGCCTTCGGCGCGCAGCCCGCCGTCGGCGCCGTGGGTGAGGCTGAGCCGGTCGCCGCCCGCGTCACGCGGGCCGGTGACCGTGATGTCGGCGTTGCCCGAGGGGTCGCCGCCGCGGGCCGCCGACACCGACCACCCGTCGGAGGTGGTGACCCGGGGGCCGTTGGCGTCGAGGGAGACCGTGGTGCCGTCCTGGGCGGTGAAGGTCGGCGCGCCCGTATCGGGGTCGGTGCCTAGCGTGGGCGGGGCGGCGTCGGGGGCGCTGGTCGATAGCGGGTTGCCGTGGGTGTCGAAGCTCCAGGTGTTGCCGTCGCCGTCGCGGATGGTGAGCGTGCCGTCGCGGTCGACGCTGAAGTCGGGGTGCTGCACGGTGCCGTCCGGCTGTGTTCGGGCGTTGCCGAACGTGACCTCGCCCGAGGCCGACCGGTGGCCCGCGGGCGCTCCGGCGGGGCCTGCCGTGCTGTAGCTGGCGGTGCCGCTGGAGCTCCAGTGTGCGGCGGCGCCCGCGGCTGTCGCGCTGCCCGCGCCGCCGGCGCTTTGGGCGAGGGTGGTGTCGCCGGACTGGCTGGCGACCAGCACGTCGCCGTGGTGGTTGGCGGCGCTGATCGAGTCGCCGGTGTGGGCCTCGACCGTTCCCTCGCCGGCGCGGTGCTGGATGGAGTCGGGGCCGCCGGAGCCGCCCGGGCGGATGTCGGTGGGAACGGCGGCGGAGTCGGAGGTGGTGACCGTGGTCCCGTCAGGGCCTTCGAGGGCGGCCCCGTGGCCGGTGTGGGTCGCGCTCGCGTCGGCGTTGCCGCCGGTGGGGACGCTGATCCGCTGGTCGCCGCTGTGGTAGCTCGGTGCCGGCGCCCCGTCGGTGCCGCCCACCGACGTCGCCGTGGCGCCGTCAGGGGTGGTGGTGACCTCGACGCTGGTGTCGGGGGTCGTCACGTTCAACGCTTCGGGGGTGGTGTCGACGCTCACCTGGGGGCCGTCGCCGGTGTGGGCGGGGGTGCTGACCTCGGCGCTGCCGGTGCCGGGGAAGTCGGCCTGGAAGTCCGGAGCCTCCGGGGTGGGCGAGGCGGGGTCGGAGTAGTCGTAGTGGGCGGTGGGGGCCTGGTCGGGGGCGGCGCCGGAACGGTCGAAAGAGAAGGTGCCGAAGTCGCCGCTGCTGGTGACGCCGGAGCTGTCGGCGGTGGTGGCCGTGGGCGACCCGGTGTCGCCGCCGATGGTGTCGGGTGCCGGCGTGGTGACCGTGGTTTCGGGAGAGCCGCCGGAGAGGTCGTGGCTGACGGAGTAGCCTTCGCCGCTGCCCGGGTTCCCGGTGGAGACCTGCGAGGTCGACAGGTCGCCCGCGCTGTCGTAGCCGGAGGTGGCGGTCAGCCCGTCGGGAGTGGTGGTCTGCACGTTCGGGGCGCCGCCGGTGTCGGTGGAGATGTTGGTCTGCACTCCTTCCGGCGTGGTGACCTCCCCGCTGCCGCCGGAGAAGTCGGAGGTGACACCGTCGAAGTTGCCTTCCGTGACCGGGCTTGGCGACATGTCGGGCGACATGTCGTTAACCCCCATGGAGGTGGGCAGGACGTCGCCGTTGTGCTTGGCCGAGATGTTGAACCCGTCGACGCGGTTGAAGCTGATGTCGTAGTGCTGGAACCCGCTGCCCACGGCCGAGCCCGGCAGCGTGGTGGCCGCCGTCTCCAGGAGCAACTGTCCGGTGTCGATCTTCTCGCCCATGGCTTTTTTGACGACGTAGTTGGCGCCCAGCCCCATCGCGAAGTCCTGCGTGCCGCTGATCCCGAACTGGGTGGCAATGCTCACCTTGGGGCCGCGCCAGGCGCCGGCCTTGACCGAGGAGTACCAGGCGCGGGAGTTGGTGATGCCGCGTCCGACTGCGGTGGCACCGACACCGCTGCGCACCGACTGGGCCATGGAGGTGATCCCCCGCCCGATGGTGCCGCTGCGGGTCACGCCGGCCCGCCCCAGGGCGGCGCCGCCGCGCATGATCCCGGCGCCGACGCGGGCGACGGCGCCGCCGGGCACGCAGCCCAGCAGCCCCAGCCCGAGGGTGATGAAGGTCTTCCTATTCCAGCCGAACTCGTCGGCTCTGATCAACTGGGCGATGTCGATGGCCAGCACCAGCCCGCCGAGCACGGCGGCGATGGCGAATCCGACCCAACTGAGCGGGCAGAGCATGACGACGATGCCGGCCACCACGCCGATGGCGACCTGAAGCCAGGGGTTGTCGGAGAAGAAGTCGGCGACCTGCTCCAGGAAGTCCCGCGGCGGGATCGCGTCCTGGGCCGCCGTCTCCAGGTCGCTGGCGGCGCTGGCCATGTCGATGATGAACTCGTTGATGGCCGCCTGGGCCATGTCGACGTAGTCCCGCCACTCCTGCTCGGCCTGCTCGTCGTCGGGGTTGGCCTTGTGCTTCTCGTAGGCCGCCTCGCCGTTGAGGATCGCTTTGCGGGTCTCCTCCTGGCCGGTCTTCAGGGCGGTGTAGTAGCTCTCGTAGGCGTCGGCCGCCAGGCTGTAGGAGCTTTTGGCCTTCTCCAGCATGCCGGGCAGTTCGTCCATGACCTCGCGCAGTGCGGTCATGGCCTCGCCTTCGCCGTCGGCGATGGCGCTGCCGTCTTTGACCCGCTCCCACGCGCGGGTCGTCACCGAGGCCAGGTCACGGTAGTAATTCTTGATCCGCTCGACCTGCTCCACGTCCCCCGGTGTGGGGTCCTCGCTTTTGTTGATGACCTCCCACCGCAGCATCCGTCCCCCGGGATCGTTCATCCTCACCGGCATGCGGCATCCTCTCCGGTCGACCGGCTCTGTGTCGCTCCTCGGCTACACAGGGATGTACGGAAGCGGGACCGGGTGGGTTCAGTCCAATATTTCCGCCGGAGTTGGTGAACCTTTCCCCTGTCTGTTCCGTGAGTCCAACCGAAGGCACGATGGGCGGTCAAAGCCGGTGGCGTGTCGGCGGGCGCCTGGGGCGCGCCCGCCGCGTTCTGGCTGCGCAGCCCCTCCAGAGAGTGGAGAGACGACAACGATGCGCGTGGGGACTCGGCACCTGGCGATGGTCGGGGCGGTGCTCGCTGTGAGTGGCGCGCCGATGCTCGCCGTGGCGGGGATCACATCCGCCGCGCAGGCCGAGAGCCTGTCGCTGGAGGACGCCATCGCGCTGTGCCCGACCGTGAAGGTCTACACGGTCGAGGAGGGCTCCTCGGGCCTGTTCGAGATCTCGGCTCGCTACCTCGGTGACTCGCTGCGCGCCCAGGAGATCTACCAGCTCAACCAGGGAAAGGAGCAGGCCGACGGCGCCAGCCTGGGCACCGACCGCCAACTGCGCGCCGGATGGAAGCTCATCCTGCCCGACGACGCCAACGGCGCCGGTGTCACCGAGGCCAAGGACCCTTACTGCGTAGTGCGGGCGCGTAACGCCGCGGCCGAGAGCGGCCCGAGCCCCTCCTCGTCGGTCAGCCCGTCGTCCTCGCCCTCCCCGTCGGCTTCGGCGTCGGCAGCCGCCGGGACCGACCACGGCGAGGAGTCCCCGCTCGATCCGCGGCTGCTGGGCGCTGGCGCGGGTGCGCTCGTCGTGCTGACGATCCTCGCCCTGTGGTGGCGCCCCATCTTCAAGGCCCTCTGGTGGCCGTTCAAGCGCCTGGCCGCCGTCAACTGGCCCCGCCCCCGCCTGCCCGATGTGGCCCGTGCGTGGCTGGCGCGCCGCAGTCGGCGCGAGGCCACGGAGGTGATGCGTGCCGACAAGGGGGCGCGGACCCGGGCGGGCGTGGCGATCATCGAGTTGACCAGCGCTCCGGCGGCCGTGCCGGCCCGCCCCATGGCGGCGCTGGTCGACGGCGAGGACATCCGGGTGATCGTTCCCGGTGACGCGACCCTGCCGGTCGCCTCGTGGCGCGCTGAGGAGGACACGGTGTGGCGGCGTGTCCCCCAGAGGTCGGCCACCACCTCCGCCGCGCCGTTCGCGACGATGTCGCAGGTGCTGATCCGGCCGGCTCAGGCCATGCTGGTGGGGCTGGGGACGGCGGATGGAGCGCAGGTTTTCGTCGACTTCTCCCGCCTCGCCGGTCCGTTGGCGATCGGGGGCTACCGCCCGATCGCACGGGAGGCCGTCCGCGTGATCGCGCAGGCATTCCGTGCCCAACACGGGCGTGAGGTCACCGTGCTGGAGCAGGGGCAGTCACTGGAGCCGCTGCTGCCTGAGCGCGCCGAGACCGAGGCGGGGTGGGGGCACGTGGCCACGGACGCGCTGTGGGGCCCCGCGGAGCCCACTGAAGGCCGCCGTGTCATCGCCGTGCCGCGCCCTCTCACCGTCCACGAGGAGGACGCCTTGGCCGACACTCCGCCTGGGGTGGTCGTCGTGGTGGTCGGCGAGTCCAGCTACGCGCACTGGCAGTGGCGCGTCACCGAGCGGGGGGTGCTCGATACGGGGCCGCTGGGGCTGTCGGTGCTGTTGCGGTTGCCCGAGGAGGACGACCAGGATCAGGGAGGCCCACGTGAGCCTCGATAGCTCGCCTCGGCCGGCTGCCATGACAGCCACGACAGGCCATGGGGCGCGGTGCGCTCGCTATGGCGGTGTGACCGTCGCGGGGGACGACCGCCGTCAAACGCTGGGTGCCGAGCAGAGCCCGCTCTCCCGCTCCGGGATCGGACACGCTATCTGGGGACAGCCGCGGGATCGGGCGCGGCGATCCCGGCGGCGGTCGGGCGCCGATCAGCCTCCCGAGGCGCCCCGGCCCAGCTTGCCGCGGAGCAGCCGCAACCCGTAGTGCAGCCGTGACTTCACCGTGCCCACGGGGATGCCCAGGATACGCGCCGTCGTCTCGGTCGCGTAGTCCTTGAGGTAGACGTACTCGATGACCGTGCGGTGCTGCATCGACAGGGTCGCCAACGCCTGATGCACCGCCATCGTGTGCACTAGCGCGTTCGCGGGGTCGCTCGTGGCCAGCTCTTCGAGGGCGCACCCGAGACTTCCCGGGGGCGTGCTTGGCGGGTGCGCTCAGCGTCGATGACGAGCCGCCGCGCCACCGTGTAGAGCCAAGGGCGGATCTGCGCCACGTCGCCGTGGAGGCCGTCCAGGGAGCGCCACGCCTTGAGCAGTGTCTCCTGGGTGATGTCCTCGGCCTGGGGACGACGGCCGCCGTTGATACGCAGCACGAATTTCAACACCGCCTCGTGGTGGGCGTCGAACACCTCCCGGAAGCGGAAGTACTCGTCTTCGGTACTGGGGCGCACGTCGATGTGTTCATGGGCGGGGGCGCGCTGCGGAGGAGGAACGTCTTCGTTACCGGGGGTGTCGGGCATAGCTGCTCCGGCTCTGCTGAGAGGAGGGGAGGGGAGCGCCTCTTCAGGGGGCAGGCTGAGAGAAAGCGGTCGCTAACCGAATTTGTGTCGTTACAACTTCTGTTTTAGGGCTTTCGTCCCGAAGTGGAAGTCTCGTTCGGCCTGTCGTCATCAAGTTGTGATGCGACGTTCTGTGACTGGTGCGACTGGTTGTGACTCCGGACTGCTAAAGAAGCGCCACCGCCAGGGACGTCGGCACGCGGATGCTACGGGGCGGGCTCCGCCGGCCTGCCCAGGCGGGGCGCCGCTAGCCGCTGCTGTCGGGATCGGCGGCGAAAACGAACCGTTGCCGGTTCTGCACCACCAGGGCGTGCCCGTCGTCGGTCACGGCCTCCACATAGCCGGCCAGGTCGTCGGAGACCACATCCTTGGTGTCGGCATCGAGCACCACTTGGAAGTTACTGTCGTCGGCGCCGCGGGAGTCGCCGTAGAAGTAACCGTTCAGCGCGAAGGCCGGCGAGATCGCGCGCTCGGCGTCGCTCTCGAAGCGCCACAGAATCTCCCCGGAAGCCACGTCGACGGCGATGAACGGTGTCTCGCCGCTGCGCTGCGGCAGCAGCAGCGTGCCGCTCGCCGCGTCGTAAATGGTGCCGGCCACGGGCGTGACGGAGAACTCCCGATCGATCGGGTTGTAGCCGGGCTCGGCCACCGACCACAGCAGCGCGCCGCTCGCCAACTCCGACATCGACAGATAGGACTCGCTCTCGCTGTAACTCCAGCGCAGCAACACCCCGCGCCGCGGGTCGGGCGCACTGGCGGGCGATGGGCTCGTGCTCGCCGACGTCGACGCCGACGGTGACGGTGACGGTGAGGGGGACGCCGCCGAAGCAGCAGGGCTAGTCTGGGGTTCCTCCTGCTCCGGAAGGTCGAAGATGCCGACGATCTGGGGCTCCGGGCGCTCGAACGAGGCCCCGCCGGGAGCGGTCTCCCCCGCGGAGTCCCCGAGCCGCCACAGTGCCTCGCCCTCTGCACTGAGGTTGCGCGCCTGGATCGTCCCGGCCCCGTCACGTAGCAGCAAGATGTCGCCGCCGGCGCCCACCGGTACCCCCGTACGTTCGGGGTCGATGTCCTCTGGGGCCGGTGAGCCGTTGGCTCCGGAAACCGTCACGGTGGGGGAGGGGCGGGGGCTCGCGCTCGTCTCGTCGGCCGTGGGAGTGCCCGACTCCTCGGGCTCGGCCCGCTGGGTGTGCTCCTCGGTGAACTCGTAGGCCCACACCTCGTCGCCGTCGAGATCGTGGATGGCGAACGCACCGTAGGGGGCGTCAGGGCTCCACCCCTCCGGGCGACGCACCACCCAGCCGTTGACGTAGTCCTCCCGGGACAGCGCGGAGGTCCAGACCGTGTTCCCCGCGGCGTCCACAGCCGCGGTGGTGCCCCCCTCGTCGCCCGATCCGGGGGCCACCACGAACACATCCTCACCGGCACGGTCGGTGGTGAAGCGGTCGATGCGCCGGCTGCCTTCCCACAGTGTCGCCCCGTCAGCCGCGCGCTGGAGTATGTGGCGCTGTTCACTGCTGGAGCTGATCAAGAAAGCGTCCCCCACCGGCTGAACCCGCACACCCAAGGGGTCGTCGAGCACCCCGGAACCGGTGGTCTCGGCGCCGCGTAGGTACCGGATCGGCTCATCGGCCAGCCCTGGCGGGGACGCGCCACTGTAGGTCGTGGGGACGGTGCTGGGCGAGGGCGAGGGGCTCGGCTGCGGGGCGGGCTCGTCGGTACAGGCCCCCGTCCCGAGCAGCAGCCCGAGCCCAGTGGCTACCGCCAGCCCGGTCCGCCCCCAGGTGCGCATGACCGTTCACTCCCTTGCCGACAAACGTGTATGGGGAATCCTAGAACGCCGCGCGCCCGAGGACACGTTGGCCATCCCGGGGGTTTCACCTGCGGGTGTTGGGCGACGGCGCGCGCCCCGACGTCAGCGCCGGCGGCGACGCCGGCCCCGCCGCACGGGCAGGTTCCGGATACGTTCATACCGCTATTCTGCCCGGTCACATTGCGGGTGCCGCCGTGGTGGTGACCGCAGTCCTACCTTCCGCCTGCGTGGATCGCTGCCGCGACGGCGCAGCGATCGGCAACCGATCGACGCACTATGCGGCCGAATCCCTCTCTTGTGTTCCTACTGAAAGTAAAGTTAAGTTACATGGGGTAACAGATCTGTCTCCGGTACGCACCCTGGCCGTCGGGAGGAGCTCCCCATGACCCAGATCGGAGTATCCGAGGGCGAGGCGGACCCCGCCCGGTTCCCCTACGGGGCGCCGGGCACGCCGGCGCGATTTCCGCGCGGGCACCCGCCCGGAGCCTTCTACCAGCCCACGTTCGCGCCGTGGTGCGACGATGCTGCGGCGTACGGTGTCGAGGCCCACTCCGCCCTCGCACAGTCGCCCCACGGGCATCGGCACCCCTGGGAGGTGCCGTTGCTCGCCCTGTCCCTATCCGCTCTTGCCGGCCTGGCCGCGCTCGCCGTACACGGCCTATGGCTGGCCACCGCGTCTCCCGCCGTGACGGTCCTCGTTCCCTTGGGCATCCCAGTACTCTCCTGGACGCTCCGCGGCATGACCAGTGCCGGGCAGCGGGCCCGCGGCATCAAAGTCTCCCCCACCCAATTCCCCGTCACCCACCGCATGGTGAGCGAACTCGCCGCTCAGATGGGCCTGCGTCGCACTCCCGACGCTTATGTTCTCCTGGGCGCGGGCACGGCCGGTCCCACCGGCTGCGGCTACGGTCCCCAAGGCTGCGTCGTCATCGACAGCGGCCTGTTCGAGGTGGGCGACCGGTTGCGCGACCCCGATGCCCTCCGCTTCCTCGTCGCCCACGAACTCGGCCATATCGCCGCCGGGCACACCTCGTTCTGGCGCCACCTGTGCCGCCGCCTCGCGCTGGCCATTCCAGCACTGGGCACCACGCTGGCGCGCGCCATGGAGTACACCGCCGACAACCACGCTTACGCCCACTGTCCCGAGGGTGCGCACGCGGTTCGTGTGGCTGCCGGCGGGAAATACCTCTACCCTGAGGTCAACTTCGGAGAGATGGCCGATCGGGCCCGCACCGAACGCGGGATGTTCCGCTTCCTTTACAACCTCTTGTCGCCCCGACCGCTCAACGTCATGCGTATGGCTGCGATACGCGACCGTTCCCGCCCTGGAAGGCTGTTCTTCTGAGGCCCCCACGGGCGACGGCGAACGGTCCCCGCGCTCACCGGGACCGCGTGCGGCCCCGCGTACTGGGCAGATCGGCCATAACGGCCGCCGGCATGCCCGTACCAGGCACGCCACCCGATTGCCGACCCAGCCCCGGAGGTCGAGGCTATGCGTGTTCTCATCGTTGGCGCCGGTCTCGCCGGCATGAGCCTCTACCGGCTGCTGCGCCAAGACGGCCACGAGGTGCGGCTGGCCGATCGCGCACCGCGGTTCGACCGGCGCGGCTACGGGATCGTGCTGTGGAGCAACGCTTGGCAGGTTCTCGAACGTGCTGGGGCCGCGGAGAGCGCCGCCGCCGCAGGGGTCGCGGTCCACCACTGGGAGGTGCGTGACGCGGACGGGCGACGGCTCCGCAGCTTCTCCCCGCAGCGCACCTGGGCAGACCCCAGTGTGGGCTCTGCCGCGCGCCGGCCCTTCACCGTCATCCACCGCGCCGATCTCCACGAGGCACTGCGCGAAGGCGTCCCCGCCGAGGCGGTCCGGCTGGACACCACCCTGCGCGACGTCCGACAGGACGCCACCGGGGTCACCGTCACCTGGTCCGATGGCGAGAAGGAACGCGCCGATGTGCTCGTGGGCGCCGACGGGGTGCACTCCCAGGTGCGCGAGATCGTCTTCGGGCGCTCCTCGCGCGATCTGGGCACCGCGGCCTGGGCATTCTGGGTGCCCACCACCGTCGACATGACCGACGGCTTCACCGAGCTTTGGGGCAAGGACGGCAAGGCAGTGCTCATCGGTGGCATCACCGGCCACCGCATGGCCACAGTGGCGGCTCCGTCACCGCCGGGGCTTATCCCCGACAACCCTCTCGGACATCTGCGAGAGATCACCAACGAGTGGGGCCTGTCCGACATCCTGCGCGCCGTCGCGGCCGAAGGCGGCGACGTGTTCTTCGACCGCAATCGCGAAGTGCGGCTCTCGGGCTTCGACGCCGGCAGAGTGGTCCTCGTCGGCGACGCCGCCCACGCGCTCCACCCCATCGTCGGCATGGGCGCCTCGCTGGCCTTGGAGGACGCCTGGGTGCTGGCCGACCAGCTCCGCGGCGGCCTCACCCCCGACGCCTCCCACAGTGAACTCGCCGGTTTCACGCGGCGGCGCCGTGCCCCGATCCGCAGGTTCATGCGCGAGGCCGCGCTCATGCAACGGCTGATCCTCACCGGTAACCCGCTCGTGGGTGCGCTGCGCAACGCGCTCGTGCGCACCCCCATCCTCGAACGGTTCTTCGCCCAGCAAAACGCCACCCTCTCCCGCGATCTCGCCGAGCGGCTGTGAGCCCCGAGGCGCAACGGCCGCGCAGGTCTCGGCGCACGGCCCGCGGGCGGGGCACGACCGGGCGGGGCACGTGCCTGCCGGTGCCATGCGGCACCGCAACCGGCCCTTCCCAAGCGGTGCGCCTCAGGGCGGGCCAGCGTGGACCCGCCCCATGCGCGGCCCTAATGGTGCTGTTTTTCGGGCGGCTGGGTGGGGGTCTTCGTCGACTCGTGCCTCGATCGCTATGTGATCTCGCCAGCCCGCGGGGTGCCCGCTCGCGCCCACCGCCCGCCCTCGCCGCCCCCCGAAAACAGCACCTAATCGGGGCGCAGGCTCGTCATCAGCATCTCGGCGAAATAGCCGCCGATATCGGCGTTGCTCAGCTCGCCGTCGGCGTGGTACCAGGTGCTCAGGTGGTGTACCGCACCGAAGTACTGGTTGACGATGATGTCGGGGGGTATGTCAGTGCGGAAGATTCCCTCGCTCTGTCCCTCTTCGATCATCGCGCGGAAGCGTTCGTGGTAGCGGCGGCGCTCCTTGCGTATGGACGCCTGCCGGTCGGCGGAGAGCATGTGCAGCGAGCGGAAGAAGATCGCCGCGTCGTCGAGGTTCTCCAGCGTGGTTTTGACGACGTCGGCCGCGGCTCCGCGCAGTCGTTCCTGTAGCGTGCCCGGGCCGTCAGCGAACTCGTGGAGCCGGCGGGTCTGCATCGACAGCACCCGCTCGTAGATCGCGAAGAGAAGATCGTCCTTAGACGCATAGTAGTGATACATTGCGCCCTTGGTGACGCCGGCCCGCTCCACCAGTTCTTGGACGGAGGTACGCTCGAAGCCGCGCTCGGCGAACAGTTGTGTCGCCGCCGATAGCAGGCGCCCAGGAACGGAGTTGGCGGAGTGGTCCGCCGTTGGGGACGTGCGTCGTTCTGACGAAACCGCCATATGTCCCTCCCAGAAGTCCGGACGACGGCCCCGTGGCTGGCCGTCGTGACCACCGGGTCCGGGGGGCGAGGGGTGTGCCCCCACGGGCGTCCGTCAGCCCGGACGTCTCCCTGTGCACCCGGCGGCGCGCGGTTGCGCGTTCTCCAGGGTATTCCACATGTCATACCACCTAGTCGGTTAACGGTGTGGTGCCACTTTCACCGCTGGGAGAGGTGGGACCTGTCGCGACACGCCCGAGATGAGGGTCGGTTACTCCTTCTTGTGTGGCGTTGTTCGAGGTCAGGTGAGGTGGCTCGCTTTGTGTGGCCGGGGATGGCGCCAGTGCTCGCCGCCGCGCGCCCTAGGGTGGGGGAACGGTTCGTGCGGCCAATTCCCCGCCTTTTCGAACGGACGTTCGATATACTGGTGTCGTGAGTCTCTACAACGAACGGATCGACGTCAGATCGACCACTGCCGGCCAGCCCGCCCTTTTCGCGTGGCGAGGGCACATGTACCGGGTGCGACGGGTCATCGGCAGGTGGAACTCGCAGTCCGAGGGGGGAGACAACACACCGGATCGCCCGGACTTTTGCCTGGTACGTGTGGCCGCGGAGTCCGATGGCGGACAGGCCAACATCGCCGACCTCACGCTGGACACCGCCACCAACCACTGGATCGTTCGCCGGTTCTGGTGAGTGCCCCGCGCAGGGGCGCCCAACCGTAGGCGCGGCGCGGCGGGCACCGTCGCGCCGCGCGCTCGCCACCCGGCATCGGCTCGTCTCGCGAGGCCGGCAGGTCGGCTCACCCGCTGAACCAGGCCGGCCCCTCCTGCCGGGCGTGCCGAATCCGGCGCATGACGCGCTCGTTCATCGCGGGAAGCTCGTCTGGCTTGAACCAGGCCACCTCCAGTGACTCGTCACTGCCCGGGGTCACCTCGCCGCCGATCGGGCGACACCGGAACGCGATATCGAGAAACTGCACTTCGTCTTGGTTGGCGTAGGTGAAGGGCGGTTCGGTCACCACACTGGCCACCCGCTCGGCGACTACGTGTACGCCGGTCTCCTCGTAAACCTCGCGCACCAGTGCCGCGGCGGGCTGCTCTCCCGGTTCCACGATGCCGCCCGGGGGTGCCCAGTGGCCGTCGTCGGCCCTGCGGTGGAGCAGGATGCGGCTGTCGCCGTCGATGACGACAGCGGTCACTCCGGTCAGCCACAGCAGTTGATGCCCGATGTGTTCGCGCAATCGGAGGATGAACTCTGGGGTGGGCATGCCCCAACCGTAGTCTCCCGCCCCTGGCAGGCCCCTCTCGGAACCGCCGGTTGTGTTCGGTAGCGGTCTCGAAGTACAACGTTGACTCCGGGCCGTCATGGCGGTCCCATGCCCATCCGAGGGGGAGCCACGAGAACGATCCAGCGCGACGGCGAACACGAACTCGACATCAAAAAGTCCCGGTTCATCTGCGCGCTCGCGCGAGTGGAGACCGAGGAGCAGGCCCGCGCGTTCATCGCCGAGCGGCGCAGACGGCACTGGAACGCCACCCATAACTGCACCGCCTACGTCATCGGAGCTGAAGGGCAGATCCAGCGTTCCAGCGACGACGGCGAACCCTCGGGGACGGCCGGTGTCCCCATGCTGGAGGTTCTGCGCCAGCGGGAGCTGACCGACACCGTGGCCGTTGTCACCCGCTACTTCGGCGGCGTGAAACTCGGCGCCGGCGGGCTGATCCGGGCCTACGGCAACGCGGTCTCGGCCGGGATCGGGGCGGTGGGAACGTTGCTGCGGCGCAACCTGCTGGTGGTGTCCGTACTCGTCGACTACACCCACGCCGGGCGGCTGGAGAGCGACCTGCGCGACTCCGGTTACCGGGTGCTGGAGGTGGATTACGGCGCCGACGTGCGCGTCGACCTCGCTCTTGCCGAGACCGAGCTCTCCGACTTCCGGGCGCGGCTGGCCGAGTGGACCGGTGGGGCGGCCCTGTGCGAGGTGAACGGCACGACGACGGTGGAAGTCGAGCCGTAAGGAGCACATCGCTGCGGACGAGCCGCATCCGCCTCCGGCCGCCTTCCTCCGCCGGGCTCTGGCGGTCGCCGCACGAGTAGCCGGCGGCGGGGCGATTCAGTCGCGTTGGCGGTGCAGGTAGTCGATGAGCCCTTTGGCCACCGCGCCAGCGGCTTGGGACTGCCACTTTGGCTCGGTGAGCTTGGCGGCATCCTCCGGGTTTCCCAGGTTGCCGGCTTCCAAGAACACCTTGGGGACGTCGGAGAGGTTCAGCCCGCCCAGATCGGTGCGGACGTCGATGCCCTCCTCCCCGATGTAGTCGGCGTAGGGCTGGTTCGCGTGTTCGTGGAAGCGGTCACGCAGGTCCGTGGCGAGTTGGCGGGAGGGCTCGACGATGTCGTCGGTGTAGCCGTCGAGGTGTCCGGGGGCGATGATGTGGAAGCCGCGCACGTCGGCGGGGGCGCCGTCTGCGTGGATGGAGATCGCGGCATCGGCCGCCGCCCGGTTGCCGATGGCGGCCCGCTCGTTAATGCATGGGCCGACCCCCTCGTTATCGTCGCGCGTCATCACGACCTCGATCCCCCGCTCCTCCAGACGTTCGCGCAGGAGCAGGGAGAACTCCCAGGTGAACCGGTGCTCGGCGTAGCCGTCGGCGCTCTCGGCGCCCACGGTGTCACAGGACTTCTCGCCGGGACCGGACGGGACCTGCCGGCTGATCTCCTCAGCGGCCTCGGCATTGCCACCGTTGTGTCCCGGGTCGATGACCACTGTCATCCCGGACCATGGGGAGGCGCGCTGGTTTCTGCGGGCGGGGCCGGCGTTGTCGGCGGGAGGTCGCGCGCCCGCCGACGCGCCCTCGTCGCCTGTCGGCCCCGGAAGCGAAATCGTCGCCGTAACCCCGGGTTTCGGCGTGGCGTTCTCACTGGCGCAACCATAGGCTCCGAACAGCGGCACGGCGATAACGACCGCGGTCACCCCAAGAACCCGATACGCCCGGCGCGGGGTGTTGTGGTTTTTCTGGATATTTCCCCCAGAATGTGTCGAGCGTATTACTGCCGCCCCATAACCTACGACACATCGGACTCCGGAAGGTGCGGGACGCGCGTGAGCGCAGGGGGTGTCGAGCTCCACCGCGGTGCGGTGCATACCGGCCTTGATCGAGGGAACATCACGAGCGAGCGACACGTCATATCGTGAAACCCCCCGTACCGATCCCCATCGAGGTGAGTAGACAGTGCGTAAGTCCAACCGCGCCGCCGCCGGCGCAGCGGCTTGGCGGGTGGTCCACGAGGGGACCGCTCCGGGAAAGCCCTCTTTGGGGGCGCGCATCGCCGCTATGCCGCGTATGTTCGGTGCTCGACTGCGTGGCCGCTACACGCGACTCTCCACGAGCCGGCTGGTGTTGTTCCTGCTGGCCCTCGCCTACATCATTTCCCCGTTCGACATGATTCCGGAGTTGGTGTTCCTCTTCCCCGGTCTGGTCGACGATGTCGGGATCGCCGTCTGGCTCACCGCGAGCCTGATCGGCGAGACGGAGCGTTACCTCGAATGGGAACAGCGCGGAACGCACTACGTGGAGGGCAACGTGGTCGACTGAGCCGGGCGGTGTCGGCAGCGCTCCCGCACCCGGCACCGGGGCGGTGCGGGCCCAAGCCCACCCCGCGCTGCGATCGGCTGTTGACGACCGCGCGTCCCGCTCGGGCTCGGAGGTGCGGTCGTCCCGTGGTCGTCGGGGGTTGGGGGTTTCCCCACCGGTGCGGCCGGCTCAGGCTCGCGCTGTCCGTGGCCGTGCGGCAGGCTCGCCCCGCTCGCGCCAGCGCACGTGCCTTACGAGGTGGTGCGGCTGAGCCCCGTGGACACAGGAAGGGGGCGGTCCGCCCGCGCGGTCCGCCCCTGACACGTAAGAAAGTTTCCGCTTATCCCCCCGGATGCGGCACGGGGGGAGATCACTCTGAGCGCTGGCTGGGGATACCCGAAAGCAGCGCTCGAACTTCGGTTTCGCGGTAGCGGCGATGACCACCCAATGTACGGATTGAGGTCAGCTTGCCAGCCTTCGCCCAGCGGGTGACGGTCTTGGGGTCTACCCGGAACATGGTGGCGACCTCAGCAGGGGTCAACAGGGGCTCCGCCTCGGGCGTGCGAGTTGACATTTGTACGGCCTCTCCTCCCGGATCTGTGTGCCGATCCTGAGCCTTATCCTGGCACCTAGCCCGGATGTCCAATATTGCCCTCTAGGTCTATATTGGCATCACCCGAGGTGATTACGCGACCACTTAACGCGACTTTGTTGGATGGGGTGCCAAAGTCACCATGCAGTGCATCACGCTGAGTGATTCTAGCGACACGTTTAGTGGCATGTGGCGTATTCGGTCAAAACTTCGTCCTCCGGCCCTGTTTTTCTCGATCCGGCGAACCGAAAGCGCGCCGTAAGGGCTGGCTGAAAGTGGGGCGACCTCCACTGGAGGGGCAGCTATAGCTGCCTTTCACCAGCCCTTTCGCGAATCCTCGGCGATCTTTCCCCCGTGCTTCATCCGCTGGGCGGATGCCCCTCACGCACGGTGGTGATCCCTATGTGCCAGTGGTTTTCGATTACTGAGCGTGCAGTCGGTGTCGACTTAATGCTCAGTCTATATTGATCTCTATCGACTGTTATGCCCATTTTCAGCAAAGATGACGCCAACTGTGTAGCTCGTCCGGAGCTATACCATCTCTACCCAAAATGGATTGGGTGACACTGCGAAGAAACCTGGTAGTCCAGCTAACGAGACCTGCGTGTAACACTCCAATGCAATGATGCTTCGGATTCCGTGAGATCTGGGCGATATCACGCGCCGCGGTCGTGTCGGATGGCGTGTATCTTGCGACCTTACGCTGCGAGGCGCCGACTAGTTGGCGTGTTCCAGCTCTTGGACGGCTTTCCACCGAGCGTTGAGCCGCCGATACATCGCCAGCGTCACCTCGCGCTCCCCCGATTCCAGCCCGGACACAGCGGCCTTGACCTCCGCCACCGACTGGTCCTCGCGCAGTTCATCGTTACTGAGCAGGTGCACCAGGCCGCCATAGTCCAGTTCGAGCAGCCCGCGCGGGTGAGCCCCCACGCCTGCCAGCCAGTCGTCAAGCCGTTCCGTGGCCACCAGCGCCGCGCTCTCATCCATCGTCGCGCGCAGCACCGAGATCGTGCGCTCCAGGCGCTCTCTGGCCCGCTCCACCTCGGTCACGTAGAGCAGCGCGCGCTTGGGGATCGGGGTGGCGTCCGGATGCCGGCCAAGATCCACCAACTCGGGCTCTCCGGGGGTCGACTGGGTGGACGAGACGGCCTCCTCCCAGTTGACCGTCTCCGTGGTGGTGTTGAGTACCAGGCAGCGTTCTTCGGCGTCGAACGCCGCGAACCACGGCAGCGGAACGGTCCACGAGCTTGTCAGGATCTGCGGCTGCATAGGTTCGCCCCGCTCGCGCCTGCGCTCCAGGGCCTCCTCGGTCGACTCGGCCACCGACTCAGGCATGAACGCCGTCCGCAGCTTGGCGGCGGTGGACACGTAAAAGTCCTCAAACGCCAGGAGTGAGCGCAGTCGCGTCTGCCAGGGGCAGATGAACAGCTCTGTGCCCACGCGCCGGACGTAGGCATCGCCGCTCTCATACTCCGGAGCCACGATCGGTGGGCTGGCCACGAGCCGCCGCAGGCTCTCGGCGTGCTCGGCTGCCACCGCCCCGGCTCTGCGGGGGCGGCGGGAGGATTCGACATAATCTCGCCAGTAGGCCTGATCCGGACCGGAGAAGGCGCTGATGGGCTGGTAGACACGAAGATAGGCGGTGTAGGGCAGCACGATCGCATCGTGGCATATATCGTTAGCGGCGACACTCATCGATTGAAGATCCGGGCCGAGGGAACAGTGTGCTCATGAGAGTCGCTCTTTCGGCTCCGTCGGCACGGCTGTCGCACCCACGGCCGTGAAGCCAGACCCCGGAAGGGGGCGAGCGTGGATGTTATGAGTGTTGACGAGCCGGGGCGGTACGTCCCACCACATGCTGCCCGCGGTCGAGATACGGCGCGCGTTCGTGCGCGGGCGGCGTAGGCAGGCGAGTTCTAAACCGGGTACGGTTGTATCCGTACGTAAGCTGGCGCCTGTCGTCAGTGCGGTGACGGCCGTCAGCCCGGCATTGCGGTTTTGCTAGTGATTCGGGGTTCAGGGAAACCCAATCGTTGAGGGGGTCGAGCCAATGGGGCGCGGCCGAGCCAAGGCCAAGCAGCAGAAGGTCGCACGGCGGTTGAAGTACAACACCGGTGGGACCGATCTGGACCAACTGCGGGCAGAGCTGGGTGTCGCTGAGGACAGTGGGTCGGATTCGGATCGATCCGACACCTATGAAGACCCTTACGACGACCTGGTCGACCGTTATGCGGACCTGGCCGATCAGCACACGGTCGGCGATGATTCGACGGAGGCAGAGTCCGAGCGTTCGGATCAGCGCCGTTAGATCGCTCACCCGAACCGTCGGTCCAGCACACTCTCCGCATAACCGGGCCCGCTGAGCACAGGCGAATATGGCCGGTCCGCTCCATGAGCATGGAGCGAACCGGCCGGTCTGTGTCCGCATGCGGACACAGCCGGCAGTACCGCCTACCACGCTGCACCGGCAGCGACCACACGTGGCTACGGGTGGTCGCCATCGAGCTGCACCTGTCCCGTTCCCGGCGTGAGGCGCCCCATGACCCACGCCGGCACGCCGCGTTCCTCCAGGAGCCGCACAGCCCGGTCAGCGGCTTCCGGGGCCACCACCGCCGCCATACCCACGCCCATGTTGAACGTGGCGGCCATATCCGCGGCTGCAATACCGCCCTGTTCGGCCAGGTAGCCAAACACCGCAGGCGGGGACCACGTCGTCCGGTCGATGACCGCGTCCACCTCTGCCGGCAGGCAGCGCCGCAGGTTCGCTGCCAGACCGCCGCCTGTGATGTGGGCGAAGGCGTGCACCTCCACCTCGGCCGCCAGGGCGAGGCAGTCCAGCGCGTAGATACGTGTCGGTGTGAGCAGGACCTCACCGAGCACGGCATCCCCTAGCTCGGGAACCTGGTCCGTCAGGTCCAGCCCGGCCTGATCGATCACACGGCGGATCAGGGAGTAGCCGTTGGAGTGCGGCCCCGACGAGGCCATAGCGATCACGGTGTCGCCGACCCCTACCCGATCGGGCCCCAGGACCGCGTCGGCCTCCACAATGCCGGTTCCCGCGCCCGCGAGATCGTAGTCATCCGGGGCCATGGCTCCCGGATGCTCGGCCGTCTCGCCGCCGATCAGCGCACAGTTGGCCTGCCGGCACCCCGCGGCGATGCCCGCGACGATCTCGGCGATGCGTTCGGGGATCACCGAGCCGCAGGCGATGTAGTCGGTCAGGTACAGCGGCTCGGCCCCGCAGACCACGAGGTCGTCGACGACCATCCCGACCAGGTCGATGCCGATCGTGTCATGACGGCCCATGCGCTGGGCCAGCATGATCTTGGTGCCCACCCCGTCGGTGGACGTGGCCAGTACCGGAGCCCGGTATTTGGCGGTATCGAGCCGGAACAGCCCGGCGAAACCGCTGGCCTCGGTAACCAGTTCCGGCCTTCCCGTACTGGCCACGTGCCGCTTCATCAGGTCGACGGCCCGGTCGCCCGCGGCCGTGTCGACACCGGCGGCGGCATACGCCGAACTGCTGTTGGACCCTTCTGCCACCCAAAACCTCTCATGTGTCATTGGCCCCGCGGCAGCGGCGGAAACGCGAGCGTGCCTAGGCAGCCTCGCCTGCGGCGCGACAGCCCGCCTTCCAAACGCGGGGACGGCCACCCGCGCGGGGCCGCAGGCCTACCGTCCCGACGAGGCCAACGGCTGCTCGGTGGGGGTTCCGCAGGATTTCTCCAGCAGGTACTTGCCGCGCGAGTCCTCCTCGACCTCGATCGGGTACACCCCGTCGAAGCACGCCCGGCACAGCCGGTTCTTGGGGACCTCAGTGGCCGAGATGAGTTCGTCGAGACTGATGTAGCCAAGCGAGTCGGCGCCGATGGAGGCGCGGATCTCTTCCCGGGAGGAGGTGCCGCCGATGAGCTCGCTCTTGGTCGCGAAGTCAACCCCGTAGTAGCAGGGCCACCGCACCGGCGGACTGGAGATGCGTACGTGCACCTCGGTCGCTCCGGCCTCGCGCAGCATGCCGACGAGCGCTCGCTGGGTGTTGCCCCGCACGATGGAGTCGTCGACCACGACCAGACGCTTGCCGGCGATCACCTCGCGCAGCGGGTTCAGCTTGAGCCGGATGCCGAGCTGACGCAGGGTCTGGCTGGGCTCGATGAACGTGCGGCCCACGTAGGAGTTCTTGACCAGCCCCTGGGCGAACGGGATACCACTGCCCTCGGCATAGCCCACGGCGGCCGGGGTGCCCGATTCCGGAACCGGGATGACGAGGTCGGCCTCGGCGGGATGTTCGTGGGCCAGCCGGCGCCCCACCTCGACTCGGCTGGCGTTGACGTTGCTGCCGGCGATCGTGGTGTCGGGTCGGGCCAGGTACACGTATTCGAACAGGCAGCCTTTGGGGGCGGCCTGGGCGAACCGTCGCGATCGCAGGCCGCTGTCGTCGATCGTGAGTAGCTCGCCGGGCTCGATCTCGCGCACCACGGTCGCGCCGACGATGTCGAGAGCGGCGGTCTCACTCGCCACGACCCACCCCGACTCCAGTTGCCCCAGCACCAACGGCCGGATGCCTTGCGGATCGCGGGCGGCGTAAAGGGTCCGCTCGTCCATGAAGACCAGCGAGAACGCGCCCTTGACCCTTGGCAGCACGTCGAGAGTGGCATCCACGAGGCTGCGCTGCGGATCGGCCGCCAGCAGGCCGGTGAGTACCTCGCTGTCGGTGGTGGCGTTGAGTCGGTTCTCGGGCAGCATCGCCATTAGCTCTGGCGTGTTGATCAGATTGCCGTTGTGCCCCAGCGCGAGCCCGCCTGCGCGCGCCGTGTAGAACGTGGGCTGGGCGTTCTCCCACACCGGTGACCCGGTGGTGGAGTACCGGCAGTGCCCGATGGCCAAGTGACCGTTGAGCGAGTCCAGCGTCGCTTCGTCGAAGACCTGGGACACCAGTCCCATGTCCTTGTAAACGACGATGCGCTCGCCGTCGCTCAACGCGATGCCGGCCGATTCCTGGCCCCGGTGCTGTAAAGCGTAGAGGCCGAAATAGGTAAGCTTGCTGACTTCTTCGCCTGGGGCCCAGACACCGAATACCCCACAGGCGTCCTGTGGTGCGCGTTCAAGAGGATCGATGTCGGTGCTGAGCCGGCCGTCGGAATGCGCCACGCCCCTCAGCTTAATGGCACTCCACCAACTCCGGGGTAACCGGGGAGCTCACAGCGGCTCTCACCCGCCTTCACCCCGCAGGCCACCTGCTCACGTCGCGTCGTGGACCGGCTGCCATAACGGAAGCAGTGCGCCCAGATCGGCCCGGACACCACTGGCGTTCACGTCGTGATCGGCCACGGCTGCCTCCCACGAGCGTTCGCCTAGAGCGAGCGCCAACCACATGCGCGGGGTGGTCTCCACCACCCCTGGCGGGGTGCCGCGCGTGTGCCGCGGCCCGGCCATGCACTGCACGGCGCCCACGGGCGGCACGCGGACTTCGAGGGCGTGACCGGGAGCCCGCTCGGCGAGCTCGGCCAGGGTGCCGCGTACCGCCGCCCGTAGTGCGGCCTTGGTCGGCTGCCGGCCTTGCTCGTAAGCGCGCAGGACCGCGCCGGCACACGCGGTCAGGACCGGCGAGGGCCGATCCACGCCGCTGTAGGGCGGTTCGTCCAAGGCCGCTCGCTGCTCGTCGAGTGCAGCGCGCAGGGTCGCGTGGCGACGCTGCGCCGCGGTGGATTTGGCTGCCACGCCTCTCAGCCTAGAGCGTCATCTGATTCGGACATCCGAGAAGCTTTTTGTGTTTGAACCGTAACAAAATGTAGTGCTGTGGTGAGGTCGCATTTAACGCGATTTCGGTCACGATCGGGAAACGAGGCGGGTCTGTGGCGGCTCGGTCGACCAAGGTGGCCTTGCGAGCGGAGATACCGGAAGCGTCTCGTTTCCTCCGGATTCGCTTGCTCTGGAATCTGAATCAGCTAAAACTGGCAATGACAAGAACGTGCGTTAAATGATCGGTGAATGCGGTGTGTCACATCGGTGGTGATGCATGATGAACGGGGTAGGGGCCGCGACGGGCCATGTGTTCTACTGGCCTTCGTGTCGCGTTCGTCTCCTCGTAGGTGAGGTGACCTGCGGCTGAACGTGGCGCCTAGCGGTGTGCCCCCCGTGTGTGGCCGCGACTGACCGACTGTGTGCCCCTCCTACCCCTGCCTCCGGCTTTGGGCGGGCCGAGCAACAAGAAGTGAATAGGCAACGATCCCCCGCGCTTGGGGCGGGGGAGGACGTCCGGCTGTGCCCATCAGTCGGACGGTGACCGTTATGCCCGATTGGTGCCCCTAACATCCTGCATGGACGACTACCGCACTTCGGGAGATGGATGTGCGCCTGCGCCTGACTCCGCGCGACGACAGCTACTACGAAATGTTCGCTGACTCGGCTAACAACCTGGTCATAGCGGCCCGGCTGCTGGTGGAACTGATCAGTGACGGCGCTGACCGCGACGCCATCACCGAGAAGATGCGCGCATGCGAGCACGCCGGGGATGAGCGTACGCACGCGATCCTGCGCCGCCTGAACGAAAGCTTCGTTACTCCCTTCGACCGCGACGACATCTACAGACTGGCCTCCTGTCTCGACGACGTGATGGACGCTATGGACGCCGCCGTCGACCTCATCGGGCTCTACGAGATCGATCGCCTCCCCAAAGGCATCATCGACCAGGTTGAGGTGCTGGAGCGCGCCGCCGAACTCACCGCTGAGGCTATGCCTCGCTTGCGCTCGCTCAAGGACCTGACCAGCTACTGGATTGAGATCAACCAACTGGAGAACCGGGCCGACCAAATCTACCGCCGGCTGCTGGCACACCTCTTCAGTGGCGCCTACGAGGCGCTGACCGTGATGAAACTCAAAGACGTCATCGAGGAGCTGGAGAAGGCGGCTGACGCCTTCGAGAGCGTAGCCAACACCGTGGAGAGCATCGCGGTCAAGGAATCCTGAAACTTCAGTGTCTCCCGATACTTCATTTCTCGTCGTTGTCGTTGTACTCGCACTGGCGTTCGCCTACACCAACGGGTTCCACGACGCTCCCACCTCCATCGCTACCGCAATCTCGACCCGCGCGCTCACGCCCCGCGTGGCTGTGGTCATGGCCGCCAGCATGAACGTCATCGGCGCCTTCCTCGGAGAGGGGGTGGCCCGCACCATCGGCCGCCACATCATCAGCGCACCCCAGGGCAACCAGGGACTGGCCGTGCTCGCCGCCGCGCTCGTCGGCGCCGTGGCCTGGAACGTGCTCACCTGGTACAAGGGCATGCCCTCCTCCGCCTCACACGCCCTGGTGGGGGGAATGCTGGGGGCCGCCTTGGCCTCGGCCACGACCGTGGATTGGCCCGGGGTCGCCCGCACCTTCGCGCTGCCGATGCTGCTCGCGCCGGTTGTGGGCTATGTCCTGGGATTCCTGCTGATGTTGTCAATGCTGTGGGCGTTTCGCAACCGCGGTCCCCAGGTGCTCAGCCGCAAGTTCAAGGTCGCCCAATGCGTCTCCGCATCCGCGATGGCCCTGGGCAACGGCTTGCAGGACGCGCAGAAGACGATGGGCGTCATCGTGTTGGCGCTCATCGCCACGGGCAGCCAGGACAACTACGACGTTCCCACGTGGGCGGTGATCCTGGCGGCCATCGCCATGTCGCTGGGGACCGCCTCGGGCGGCTGGCGCATCATGCGCACGCTCGGTCGCAGGGTCATCCAGATGGGCCCGTCACGTGGCTTCGCCGCGGAGGCCACCGTCGCCGCGATCACCTACGCCACGTCGTTCATATGGAACGTACCGATGTCGAGTACCCACACCGTCACCTCGGCCATCGTCGGTGTCGGCGCGGCGGAGCGGCTGCGTGCGGTCAGGTGGGGCATGGCCGGCAACATCGTCGTGGTGTGGCTGTTCACACTGCCCGGAGCCGCCATGGTGGCCGCCATCTCATACTGGATGCTGTGGCCGCTGCTGTGAGCGGCTTCTAGCGGCACAGCCCTCCCCGCTTCAGCCGTAGTGAGGCGGTCGAGCGTCCTGTGTCCCGGTGGAAGGGGGGTCTGTGGGTTTGTCACGTTGGGGGTGGGTTGGTGGGTGCCTGGGGCGGGAGTGTTCTCCGTTGGCTCGTGCCTCGATCGCTGCGCGATCTCGGCAGCCTTGAAAGGGGGCGCTGTGTCTTTGACACAGCGCTGTTGTGCCGGGGCCGCTGGTGCGGGGGATATGCCGGTGGGGCGGTGGCTGAGAACACGCCGGAAGCCGCCGAGCCACCCCGCCCCCGTCGACCCCGTCACGGTGTTGGTCCCGTTCCCGTTTGCCCTGTTGCGGTATCGGTCCCGCTCCCGTCTGTCCGGTCGCGGTGGTGGCTCCACGCCGGCCCCAAGCCCCCCGTCGTAGTCCCCGTTCTCCCTCAGGCACAGCCCGCCCTGGGCTGCTGAGATCGCGCAGCGATCGAGGCACGAGCGAGGGGAAACCCCGCACACTCTCCGCAGACCGAAGCCACACCCCACCGCACCCCCGGGGCGGCCCTGCCCGTCGTTGCCCGCGGTAGAGGTTCTCGGCGGCGGGAGCGGTCAGAGCGCCTCCTCTCGGTCTCCCGCCGCCCTTCCCTGCCCCGTCGTCAAAAGGAGCCGGGAGCAACAGTCGGGGCTAGCCGAACCTGCCGGTGATGTAGCGCTCGGTCTCGGCTTGTTCGGGCTTGGTGAAGATCTTGTTGGTCTCACCCACCTCGATCAGCCGCCCTGGCTCGCCGGTACCGGCGACGTTGAAGAATGCCGTCGTGTCGCTCACCCGCGCGGCCTGCTGCATGTTGTGGGTCACGATCACGATGGTGTAGTTCTCCTTCAACTGGGCGATGAGGTCCTCGATCGCCAGCGTGGAGATAGGGTCCAGCGCCGAGCACGGCTCGTCCATAAGCAGCACCGCCGGCTCGACCGCGATCGCGCGGGCGATGCACAGCCGCTGCTGCTGCCCACCCGACAGGCTCGACCCCGGCTTGTTGAGACGTTCCTTGACCTCTTCCCACAGGTTCGCCCCGCGCAGCGCGCGCTCGACGATGTCGTCGGCTTCGCTTTTGCGCATGCGCTTGTTGTTCAGCTTGGAACCGGCGATGACATTGTCGTAGATCGACATCGTCGGGAAGGGGTTGGGCTGCTGGAAGACCATGCCGATCTCGCGGCGCACCGCCACCGGATCGACATCGCTTTGGTAGATGTCGAGGTCGTCAAGCATGACCTTGCCCTCGACGCGCGCGCCGGGGGCAACCTCGTGCAGTCGGTTGAGGGTGCGCAGGAAGGTCGACTTGCCGCAGCCCGACGAGCCGATGAAGGCGGTCACCGACCGCGGTTCGACGGTCATCGACACGTCCTCGACGGCGAGAAAATCGCCGTAGTACACGTGGAGTCCGGAGACATCAATGCGCTTGGCCACTGTGGTTCCTCAAAGTTCGAGCTAGGAAGCTGGTGATGTCGGCGTCGGGCGGTCAGCGCCTCGTCGACGGCGCGAAGAACCGCGAGATCATGCGGGCGGTCAGGAACAGCAGCATGACGACTAGGATCAGCGTGAGCGCCGCTGCCCACGCGCGCTCGTAGTTGACCGCACCGCCCATGCGGACCTGGGAGTAGATGAACACCGGAAGGCTCATCATCTGTCCGTTGAACAGGTTCCAATTGATGGCCACCGCCGACGATCCGGCGGTGAGGATCAGCGGAGCGGTCTCCCCGATGACGCGGGCGATAGCGATGATGATGCCGGTGGTGATACCCGCGATGGCCGTGGGCAGCACGACCTTCACGATCGTCAGCCACTTCGGCACGCCCAGTGCATAGGACGCCTCACGGAGTTCGTTGGGCACCAGCCGCAGCATCTCCTCACACGAACGGACCACGACCGGAATCATCAGCACCGACAGCGCGATCGCGCCGGCGGCACCGTTGGTCTCCCCGGGGCCGAACACCACGAGCCACAGCGCGACCACGAACAGGCCGGCCACGATGGAGGGGATACCGGTCATGACATCGTTGAAGAACACGATAACCGCCTTGATGCGGCCCCGGCCGTACTCCACAAGGTAGATCGCTGTCATCAACCCGATAGGGATCGATATCAGCGCGGCAAACACAGTGATGGCGAGCGTGCCCACGATCGCGTGGTAGACGCCGCCGGCGTCCATGGTGGGCAGCACGCCTTGCATCGACACGCTCAGAAAGTAGCCGTCGAACCGGCCGATGCCTTCGACTACCACCGTCCCCAACAGGGCCACCAGCGGCACCATGGCCAGCACGAAACAAGCGTAGACGATGGAGGTCACAAACCGGTCCATCGCCCGGCGCCGGTTCTCTACCAACGCCGACGTCACGGTGATCGCGATTGTGAAGACGACGAAGGTGGTTGCAGCCCACACGGGGAGGCTGAGCATCCCCAGCGGGGCGAGCGCTGCGGCCACGACGATGGCCAACCCCACCAGCAGGACCGGCGCCAGGTAGCTCGGCAGGGTTCCGGTAAGCAACTGCGAACTGCTCGGAGGGCCACCGGCGGCCCCGGCGGTGTCTTTGGTGACTGTGGTCATTTATGCGAACTCCTTGCCACGCGAAACGACGAAACGCGCGCCCATGTTGACGACCAGCGTGATCGCGAACAGCACGAGGCCGGCGGCGATCAGCGCCGACACTCCGTAGCCGGTGGCCTCCGGGTACTCCAGCGCAATGTGCGCGGCGATGGTCTGGTTGCCGCTTTGCAGCAGGAAGAAGGACATGACCAGCGACGGCGACAGGATCATGGCCACGGCCATCGTCTCGCCGAGCGCACGGCCCATGCCGAGCATGGCGCCACCGATGATGCCGGGGCGCCCCAAGGGGAACACCGCCATGCGGATCATCTCCCAGCGAGTGGCGCCCAGTGCTTGCGCCGCCTCGCGGTGCTGCTTGGGGACCTGGGCGAATACGTCGCGGGTCATGGCGGTGATGATCGGCAGGATCATCACCGCGAGCACGATGCCCGCCGTGAGCATGGTCCGGCCGGTCGTGGAGACCGGCCCCTGGAACAGTGGGATGAACCCGAAGTAGCGGGCGAGCCAGTCGTAGAACGGCCCGAGCTGCTGGACTAGCCACCCGATGCCCCACAGGCCGTAGACGACGCTGGGGATCGCCGCGAGCAGGTCCACCAGATAGCCCAGCACCGCTGAGATGTGGCGTGGTGCGTAGTAGACGATGAACAGGGCGATGCCGATAGCGATGGGCGTGGCGATGATCAGCGCGATCGCCGCGGCGAGCACGGTGCCGAATATCAGCGCCAAAACACCGAACTCGGGGTCTTCGCGCGTATTGGGGCTCCACTCGGAGCTGAGCAGGAAGTTCGCCGTGTTGGCGGCGAGCGCGTCCCAGGATCGGATGACAAGGAACACCGCGACCCCGACGAGGATGACCAGGATCAGGTATGCCGATCCCCGCGCGGCGTTCGCGAAGACGGCATCACCTATCCGGCGCCTGGCTCGGGGAGCCTCCGCGTCCTTAGGCGGCTCTTCTGTGACGGTCATGTGAAACTCCGGTCGAGATGGTTCACGATTCGCCCCAAATGCGACAGACCGCGACTCGGGTTCTCGAATCGTCGATGCTGGTTACGGCAAAGCCGCCCATGCTCGTTAGGCCTGGTACATACTGGGGCGTACCCGGGGTGGTTCGTGGGACGGCTCCGGGCCGCCGATGGCGGGACCGGCGTGTTGCGAATGAAGGATCGGGCGTGCCACGGGGGCGGCGCTGCCGAGTAGCGGGCCCGATCCGTGCGGTGTCCTTGCCGGTGGGCGCGGCGGCCACCGCGCCCACCGGGCCCGTCGATCGGCGTGACGACGACGGGCCACCAAACGCCGCTAAGGGTAGGGCTCCCACCGGTGCGTGTGAGCCCTACCCTCATCGACACTGTGGTCGTACTAATTGTTAGGCAGCCGAGATCGCGTCGAGCGTTTCCTGGATGTTGGTCCGGGTCTCGTCGGAGATCGGCGCGGAGCCGGCCTCGTCAGCGGAGACCTGCTGGCCCTCCTCGCTGATGACGTAGCCCAGGAAGCTCTTGACCAGGTCGACGGTCTTCTGGTCCTCGTACTCCATGCAGGCGATGTGGTAGCTGATCAGCACGATCGGGTAGGAGTCGCTCTCCTCGGTGGTGTAGTCGAGGTCCACCGCGTGGTCGTTCTCGGTGTTGCTCGCACGCTCCGGGGAGGCGTCCACGATCGCCGCGGCAGCCTCGGGGCTGTACTCGACGAACTCCTCACCGACGCCCACCGCGACGGTGCCCAGGTCGCCCACGTGGGAGGCGTCCACGTAGCCGATGGTGCCCTCGCCGCCCTCGACGGCCTGGACGACGCCGGAGGAGCCCTGACCGGCCTCGACCGGCTCGATGGGCCAGTCACCGCTGATCTCGTGGGGCCAGGCGTCGCCGGCGGCGGCCGACAGGTAGGCCACGAAGTTCTCGGTGGTGCCGGACTCGTCGGAGCGGTTCACCGGAACGATCTTCTGGTCGGGCAGGTCGGCGTCGGGGTTGTCAGCCGCGATCGCCTCGTCATTCCAGTTGGTGATCTCCTGGTTGAAGATGTCGGCAATCACCTCAGGCTTGAGGTTGAGCGTGTCGACACCCTCCAGGTTGGTGATGATGGCGATCGGGCTGATGTAGGCCGGCAGGTTGACGACCTCGGAACCGCAGCGCTCAGTGGCCTGCTCGGTCTCGGTCTCGTCCAGGGCCGCGTCGGAGCCGGCGAAGTCCGTGGCTCCTTCGATGAACTGCGAGCGGCCGGCACCGGAGCCGACCGAGTCGTAGTTGACCGTGGTGTCGGGGCAGGCTTCGGTGTAAGCCGCGCGCCACCCGGCCATAGCGTTTTCCTGCGAGCTGGCGCCGGCGCCGGCCAGGGTGCCGCCGCCCTCGACGCAGTTGGCGTTGTCGGCAGCGCTGGCGCCGCTCTGCTCTGGGTCAACGGCCTGGTCGCTACCGCACGCGGTCAGCGCGAGAGTGCCGGCGAGTGCGGCGCCGGCGAACCGGCCGTAAGTGCCATACCTGGAGAGCTTCACAGCCCCGGTGTCCTTCCTCTGGGCTTCGTCACCTTTGAGCGGATCCATCGAATCGAGTGGACCGCGCCAAATGAGAAGGTAGGGAGGCCAGGTGACCAGAGCTACCAGCGAGAGTGAATGGAGTATGAACGGAAAAGCGCAATACAACGAAAAAAACGCGGCTCAACGGTGACTATCACGTGAACCGCGTTCCTTATTTACCAATTGTCGGTTTTGGAAGTAAATTTGTTACGCTACGATGACCGGTTGGTCGCCCTTTGTGGTATCCTGATGATCCTTTTTTGTCCTATTTGTCGGGCATGGCGTACATGACGTCTGCGTCCCAAAGTGTGAACCCCAGCGACTCGTAGAGACGTACCGCCGCCCGGTTCTCCTCGTCGACGTAGAGCAGCACCCACGGCAACCCGCGCTCGGCCAGGTAGCGCACACCGGTGACGGTGAGTGTCCGACCTAGCCCGGTGCCGCGCCACTCGGGGGCGACCCCGACCACGTAGACCTCGCCCACCGGTTCGCCCTCGGTCAGCCCGGCGCCGTCGGCGTGCACCTTCGTCCAGTGGAACCCCGCGATCCGGCCGCTCTCGCGCTCCACCGCCACGAAGAACCCCGCGGGGTCGAACCAGTCCTCCTCCTCGCGTTGGCGCAGATCCGCCAACGTGAGCGAGCCCTGCTCCGGATGGTCGGCGAACGCGCGGGCGTTGACCGCCAGCCACTCCTCCTCATCGGCGCCGACCTCGAATGTACGGATATGCAGGCGCGAAGCGAGCTCGTTGCTCAGATGCGGTTCGGGCAAGGTCGGGGCGGAAGCCTCCTCGGTGCTCCGCAGCCGTAGCCGCATCTTCCACAGTCCGCGTACCTGTTCCCAGCCGGCTGAGCGTGCCAGGGCAACCGCCTGCGGTGTCCGCCCGTGGGCCCACACCCGCAGTCCCCGCTCCGAAGCGTCTCCGGCCAGCGACGCCAGCAGCCGGGTGCCGTGTCCCGCGCCGCGTTGTTCTGGGGTGACGACGAGTTCGGCGAAGTCCGGTTCCTCGGGCATGCGTTCGACGAAACCGAAGCCGCTCAATTCCGCGTCGTCCCCCTCCCCTCCGGTGAAAAGCAGGTGGAAGTGGACTTCGCTTCCCTGGGCACCGTGCCGGACGCGCAGCAGTGTCTGCTCCGAGAGCGCAGCCACACCGTCGTGCTGCCGCGCGGCGTCGGCGATCCCAGCAACCGCTGTCGCCTCAGTGGGCGAAAGCTCTGCGGTGACGCGCACATGGCTCATAGGGCCGAGACTAGAGGCGGTCGCCAGCCCGCTTGTTCCAGGGGTCGAGCCGATGCCGAATCGAAGCCAAATCCCTGCCGGCTCGTGGCCGGTCGGTTCCGCTTAGTTCTTGCGGCGGCGACCGCGGTAGCCACCGTTGGCACGCACCCGACGGGCCGGCGCAAGCGGTGTCGACAGCAGCAGCAACAGCAGCAGGAACAGCAACAGGACGCTGGGGGCGATGGTTCCGCCCACGGTGGCCGCCGCATTGGTCGCTGTTGTAGCGCTGGCGTTGTCGCCATTGCTGTTGTCCTCAGGGGTGACCTCGGGCAGCTCCACCTGACCGTCTGAGGAGTCTGCGGAGCTTCCGGTGAGGAAGGGCAGGTCGAGAGCGCCGGTGGGCAGGTTGGCACGGTTGCCTCCGCCGAACTCTCCCAGGCCGGGCGGGGTCGTGGTCACCGGGCTGTGGGTGTGGGGAGCTGAGCGGGAAGGGCTGTCGCCGCTTGGACCGTCCCCCTCGGTCTCGTCGTCCCGGCTGTTCCCGTCGCCGTCGTTGTCCTGTTCGCCGTTCTCTTCCTCGGCGCTGCCAGTGGTCTCCTCGTCGTCGGAGGGCTCGGTCGTGGCGTCCCCCTCCTTGTCGTCCTCGTTTCCTTCCTCGTCCTTCTCTTCCTCCTCAGCCGCGTCGACCACGAACGTCGTTACGCCGGGAACCGAACCCCACGTCGTGACCGGCGCGCACTCCTGTGCCGACTCGGAGTCGACTCCGTGGCTCGCCGGCCGCACCGTATCCGCCGTGGGGTCGCCGCTGCTTTCGCCCTCGTTCGAGGGCTCCGGGGAGCTCGGGCTGGGTGAGGGATCGGGGAGAGTGCTTTTACTCGGCGATGCCGATGCCGAGGGGTCGAGGGAATCGCTTGCGCTGGGGGTGGGCGAGGGGGTTTCGGTGGGAGTGTCGCTGGGATCGGGTGAGGGGGTTTCGGTGGGAGTGTCGCTGGGATCGGGTGAGGGAGTTTCGCTGGGGGAAAGCGAGGGAGTTTCGGTGGGAGTGTCGCTGGGATCGGGTGAGGGGGTTTCGGTGGGAGTGTCGCTGGGATCGGATGAGGGAGTTTCGCTGGGGGTGGGCGAGGGGCTCTCTGAGGGGGAGCCGCACTGGCCGGGCACGGTGTAGGTGTAGCGCACCGTCACCGTGAGCAGGTACTTCCCCTCCTGCTGTGGGGCGGTCACCTGTCCTTCGGCCTCGCTGGTGACCGTCGGCTCCACCACAGGGGGTTCAAAGGACAACTCCGAGATCTTGGCCTCGACACTCTCACCCTGACTCGTGACGCTCACGTGACTACCGGTGATCTCGATGTCGGAGTCGGAAAGTCCGTTCGCCGCCTCGACCTCGACGTCGAACCGTTGTCCCGGGCGCACCGTTACCGCGGCGAGGTCGTCATCGGCATCGTCGGCGGCAAGCCCCACATCGACGCTGAGCCCCTCGGGAGAGGCCTCGGCGGGCAGCATGGGGATCATGGTGCAGCCGATGAAGACCGCCCCCAACGGAACACCCGCCAGGACTCGCAGGGGGAACCGTGAGGGCAGACCCCGCTCGCCGCTCGCCATAGGCACGTCCTCCTCACCCTGCGTAACTCGAGTAGTCGAGCCGGGACCATGACCGTCCGCCCAGAGAAGACGGTCATGGTGTCCCGGTGGTTGACGGAATGTGGACGTTTCATTTACGTCACGACCACATAACGCCACTCACGCAGCATCCTAAGCTTTTCGCGTCCATTGCCACGAATGGGCTGAGGAAGACATTTTACGAACTTTGCGCTAAAACGGAAGATCTTTCATCTTCCTGGCCGGGTATAGCCGGGGTGCCCTCGCGTCATGTCGTCAGCGGCAAGCCGGGGATGCCACTGTCGGAGTCCGCGGCCTCGGCGTGCTGCACCGCCTCTTCGCTGGCAGCCTTCGAGGCGGGATCGGGCACGAAACGGTACCCCACGTTGCGTACCGTGCCGATCAGGGATTCGTGTTCCGCGCCGAGCTTGGCGCGCAGCCGGCGCACGTGCACATCGATTGTGCGCGTGCCGCCGAAGTAGTCGTACCCCCAGACCTCCTGGAGCAACTGAGCCCGAGTAAACACTCGCCCCGGATGCTGGGCGAGGAACTTCAGCAGCTCGAACTCCTTGAAGGTCAGGTCCAGGACCCGTCCCCGCAGGCGGGCCGTGTAGGTCGCCTCGTCGATCGTGAGGTCGCCGCGGCGGATTTCGCCGGGATCTTCGGCGGCAGCATCGGGTTGGCCCACCGCCATCCGCAACCGCGCTTCGACCTCAGCCGGGCCCGACGTGGTCAGCAGGAAGTCGTCCACCTGCCAGTCGGGGGTCATCGCCGCGAGGCCGCCCTCTGTCAACACCGGGATCAACGGGCAGTCCAGTCCCGTAGTGTTCAGGAGCCGGCACAGGTTGCGGACGCCGACAAGATCGGTGCGGGCGTCGACCAAAATGGCGTCTACCGGTGCACCGGACGTACGGTCGGCACCATGGGTGAGCAGCGCAGTCGCTTCCGCGGGCACCACTCGCACCGAGTGCAGCAGCAGGCCGAGAGCGGGCAGTACGTGGTCGGACGGCTCGTTGGAATTCGTGAGTAGCAGCAAATGGCTCATGCGTCTCTTCCCGTCACCCCGCGCGACGCGGCATCGAAGGCTCCGTTGCCCCCGTAAGGATCGGTCATGTAGTTCGCCTCCGAAGAACACAAGGATAATCAATCGATGGTGAGCGGAACCATGAGGTACTGGGCTGCGGCCAAGGACGCCGCAGGAACGGCCGAAGAACCGTATGCTGCGGCGACTCTGGCCGATGCGCTGCGTGACGTCAGGGCACGCCACGCCGGCAACGAGCGGCTGCTGCTGGTGCTCAGCCGTTCCTCCTTCCTCGTCGACGAACAGCCGGTCGGTACGCGCCGCCACGAGGACGTGCCCTTGAGTCAGGGCGGTGTGGTCGAGGTGCTCCCGCCCTTCGCCGGCGGTTGAGCCGGCCGACGTCGGGACGCCGAAACTCCTGGTCGGCAGTTGTCGCCCGGGCGACCGGTTCCGGCCGCAACCCGACGCCACCAGGGAATCTGCCGAAAATCAGGGAGAAATATGAGCGACGAGCCGACCCACCGCATTACGATGCTCGGCAAGCCGGGCTGCCACCTGTGCGACGAGGCGCTGCGCGTCATTGAGCAGGTCGCCGCAGAGTTCAACGTCACATATGACGTATCCGACATTACAGTGGCCGACGCCGCCACGAAGGAAGAGTACTGGGACAAAATCCCAGTGATCTTCGTCGACGGCGCCCAGCACGACTTCTGGCGCGCCAGTGAGAAGCGACTGCGCGCGGCTCTGTCGTCCTGAGCGTTCAGACTCGCCTCCCGACAGTCTCGCCCTACCCGCCACACGTGGCCTCCGACCGGGTGCGGCCACGGGCCCCAGAGCGGACGGAAGTCCCGCTGTGGCAGCGGTTCCAAAATTGCTCAGTTCTCCGTACCCTCTTTGTGCCTATATTCACAAGGGCGTAATCTAGGGGCCAAAATATTTTCCGGCCGTGGTCTTGACAGGTGTGGTGTGTGCCTCTAGGCAGCGCATCGGCCTGTGTCGGCCCTCGCGGAATCCGTACTGCCGACCGCTGACCAGGAGCGTACGCCTGTGACCAGCCGTACACCGCGCCCCCGAGACAGAGGAATCCCGGAGGCGACGGTCGCGAGACTGCCGGTGTACCTGCGTGCGCTGCAATCCCTCAGTGAACGTGGGATTCCCACAATCTCCTCTGAGGCACTCGCCACGACCGCCGGAGTCAACTCCGCGAAGCTACGCAAGGATCTGTCCCACCTAGGCTCCTATGGCACCCGCGGCGTCGGTTACGACGTTGAGTACCTCGTCTACCAGGTGTCTCGTGAGCTTGGTCTCACCCAGGACTGGTCAGTGGCCATCGTGGGCGCAGGAAACCTCGGCCGTGCCCTGGCCAACTACGGCGGGTTCGGCAGCCGTGGCTTCCGCATCGCCGCTTTGCTCGACGCCGACCCCAATGTGGTCGGTGACAAGGTGGCGGGGCTCTCAGTGCGGCATATCGACACCCTGGAGAACGTTGTGGAAGCCGAGGACATCTCCATCGGTGTCATCGCGACCCCTGCCGCCGCGGCCCAGCGCGTATGCGATCGCTTCGTGGAGGCAGGGGTGACCAGTGTGTTGAACTTCGCGCCGGTGGTACTCAATGTGCCCGACGACGTCGATGTGCGTAAGGTCGATCTATCCATCGAGCTTCAGATCTTGGCTTTCCACGAGCAGCGGAAGGCCGACGGCGATGTGGGGCCGGAGTGGATCGAGGCATTGGAGGCGTCGGCGGACGACCCTCCACGGGGCATGCCGCCGACACCGAGGAACATATGAGAGAGCCGTATGGACCGTCGCATGAGTGCCTGTTTTTGGAGTGACAAATGAGTGTCCTCGCCGTTGGGCTGAGTCACCGTAGCTCTCCCGTGGCGTTGCTGGAGCGCGTCTCCCTGAGTGACGAGACGCGACTGAAGGTCATGGCCGAGATGGCCGCAACGCCGGCCATTAACGAAGCCATGATCGTCGCCACATGCAACCGTGTTGAGGTCTACGCCGACATCGACAAGTTCCACCCCGGTCTGAGCGCCATCTCCGAATTGCTCTCCTGGCACACCGGAGTCTCCCTCAACGAGCTCACCGGCCACCTCTACGTCCACTACGAGGATCGCGCCGTCCAGCACTTATTCTCTGTGGCCTGCGGGCTGGACTCCATGGTGGTGGGCGAAGGCCAGATCCTCGGCCAGGTACGCGACGCCCTCAAAGACGCCCAGCGCGTCGGAACCACCGGACGGGTCCTCAACGACCTCGGGCAGCGGGCCCTGCGCGTGGGCAAACGCGCCCACACCGAAACCCACCTCGACCACGCCGGCGCCGACATGGTCGGTTTCGGCCTGCGCGTGGCCGGCAACCACCTCCCCGGCGCCGTAGCGAACGTAGAGAACACCGCCGCCGAGTCTGCCGTGACCGCCGATCCCGACCTCCTCGGCGACGCCGACTCCGTGACCGCCGCCCTGCCGGAGCCCCAGACACTCACCGGCATGCGCGTGCTCATCCTCGGCGCCGGCTCCATGAGCGCCCTCGCGGCCAACACCGTGTCTCGCCAAGGCGCCAGCACCGTCATCGTCGCCAACCGCACCTTCGAGCGCGCCGTCCGGCTCGCCGAATGCCTGACCGAGGCCTACGAACCCCTCCAGGGCCTGGCCATGGCTTTCGACGAAGCGGTCGACGCACTGCCCGATGTCGACCTCGTGGTCTCCTGCACGGGAGCCCAGGAACTCGTCCTCTCCTATGACACCGTGGCCACCGCCACGGCCGGCCGTGACCCCGCTCGCCCTCTCGTCTTCCTCGACCTCGCTCTGCCCCGCGACATCGATGACGCCGTGGGTGCGCTCCCCGGTGTCGAGCTCGTCGACATCGAACGTCTCAGCCAGGTGGCCAGCGGCGACACCATCGAGGACGCCGCACGGGCCGGAGCGGTCTCCGTCGTGCGCGGCATCGTCGAAGAAGAGGTCCTCGAATACCAGTCGGTGCGCCGCGCCGAACTCGTCGCCCCCACCGTCGTCGCCTTGCGCAGCAAGGCCAAGACCGTCGTCGACACCGAGCTGTCGCGGCTGCACGGCCGGCTGCCCGACCTCGACGACAAGGAACGCGGCGAGATCGACCAGGCCGTGCGCCGTGTCGTCGACAAACTGCTGCACCAGCCCACGGTGCGCGTCAAGCAGCTCGCCGCCAGCCCCGAAGGCGACTCCTACGAGGCCGCCCTGCGCGAACTGTTCGACCTCGACCCCCAAAAGCCCGACGCGGTCACCAAAATCGACCCTGCCATCGGCTCGTCCGGCTCCGCCGGCGAGACCGAGTCCCCCACCAGCGGCCAGGAGGGGTGACCATGTCCGTCGCCGCTCGCCTCGGCACGCGCCGCAGCACCATGGCCACCGCACAGTCCCAGCTCGTGGCCGACACCGTCACCGAACGCACCGGCACCCCTGTGGAACTGGTGGGCATCACCAGCTTCGGCGATGTCACCAAGGCCCACCTCACCCAGCTCGGCGGGACCGGTGTCTTCGTCAACGCCCTGCGTGACGAGCTGCTGGCCGGCACGGTCGACTTCGCCGTCCACTCCCTCAAAGATCTCCCCACCGCCCAGCCCGAAGGGCTGACCCTCGCCGCCATCACCCAGCGCGACGACCCACGCGACGCCCTGTGCGCTCGCGACGGTCTCAAGTTCGCCGATCTGCCCGCTGCGGCCACCATCGGCACCGGCTCGCCGCGCCGGGCCGCACAGCTCGCGGCGCTCCGCCCCGAGCTGCGCTTCGTGCCCATCCGCGGTAACGCCGAGACACGCCTTGGCAAGGTCGCCTCCGGCGAGGTCGACGCCGTCGTCCTGGCCTACGCGGGGCTGGGGCGCATAGGTCGGATGGATGACGTCACGGAGGTGTTCGATCCCGAACATATACTGCCCGCCCCTGGACAGGGGGCACTCGCCCTTGAGTGCTCCACTGACAGGGCCGCCGCGGACCTGAGCTACCTGAGCGCCGTTGACCACGCCGCCACCCGCATGGCGGTCACCGCTGAGCGCACCGTCCTGGCCGAGCTTGAGGCCGGGTGTGCCGCCCCGGTCGGCGCCTACGCGCAATGCCATGAAGGCCAACTGCTGCTGCGCGCCGCGGTCGTGGCCACCGACGGCTCCCAGGCGGTCCGCGGGGAGCGCACGGTGGAGATCCCCACGGGCGGCGACGCTTCCGGCGTCGGCGTCCGGCTGGGGCGCGACCTGGCCCGAGAGATCATCGGGCGAGGAGCCGACCGGATCGTGGCCGACGCCGCAGCACGGTGAAGAACCAGCCAGGGCGCCCCTCCCCGCGGAGAGGATCGAGACGCACGATCGGGCGCCGGCTGGCAAGAATGAGGAGCGAGCTGCCAAGTGAACCCGCACAGTGACAACCACGAGCCGCAGCCCGAGGCACCGAACACGCCCGCCCCAGGTCACGTTGCCCTTGTCGGCGCCGGACCCGGCGACGCCGAGCTGCTGACGCTGCGGGGGGCCGCGTTGCTCGCCCGAGCCGACGTTGTGTGCACCCTGGTCGAGCCGGGTCCCGAGCTGGCCCACTACCGCCGCGGCCTGCTCCGCCATTGCCGCGACGACGTGCAGGTCATCGAGCCCGCAGAGTGTGGCGGCGACGCCGACGCCCTGGTCATGGGCCACGCGCGCGAAGGCCGCAGAGTCGTACGGCTCTACAGCGGCGACCCGCTCTTGGGATGCCGCGGCGCCACCCTGGCCGCCGCCTGCCACGAGGCCGGCATCGACTTCGAGATCGTGCCCGGTCTGCCCTCAGCCTCAGCGGTGCCCGCCTACGCCGGCGTGCAACTCATGCCCGAGGGGGTCAACGAGGTGCGCGTCGTCAACGCGAAGAACACCACCCCCGACTACGCTTCCCTGGCCGCGGGTGAGGCCACCCTGGTCATCATGTTCCCCGACGCGCCCAGCGGCGAGGCCGCCGCGCATGGCGGCGGCCCCGGATTCGACCGCATCTGCAAGGGACTCATCGCCGGCGGTCGGCCCGAGTCCACCCCGGTGGCCGTCACCCGTATGGGCAGTACCGCCCAGCAGAGCACCGTCGTCTCCACGCTCGCCAAGCTCACCGCCGACCTCAAGGCCGCCGACGCCAAGGGCAACAACGTCACTACCCCGGCCCTGCTCGTCGTCGGCGCGGGCGTCAGCGAGCAGCGCGACCTCTCCTGGTTCGAGACCCGGCCGCTGTTCGGGTGGCGCGTCCTCGTGCCTCGAACCAAGGAGCAGGCCAAGAGCCTCTCACAACAGCTCGGCGGCTACGGGGCGGTGCCCGAAGAGGTGCCCACGATCTCCGTCGAACCCCCGCGCACCCCGCAGCAGATGGAGCGTGCCGTGCGCGGCCTGGTCAACGGTCGCTACCAGTGGGTAGCGTTCACCTCGGTTAACGCGGTCAAGGCCATCCGGGAACGCTTCGAGGAGTACGGTCTGGACGCCCGCGCGTTCGCCGGGGTGAAGGTCGCCGCCGTCGGCGAGCAGACCGCCGCGGCCCTGCGCGCCTTCGGCGTCCACCCCGACCTCACTCCGCCGCCGGAACAGCAGTCCGGAGCCGGACTCGTCGAGGTGTGGCCCAACTATGACGCCGAACTCGACCCCATCGAGCGGGTGCTGCTGCCGCGCGCCGACATCGCCACTGAGACCCTCTCAGCAGGATTGGCCGACCTGGGGTGGGAGGTCGACGACGTCACCGCCTACCGGACCGTGCGGGCCGCCCCGCCGCCCGCGCCCATCCGTGAGGCGATCAAGGGCGGCGGCTTCGACGCCGTCCTGTTCACCTCCTCCTCGACGGTGCGCAACCTCGTGGGGATCGCTGGCAAGCCCCACAACACGACGGTCATCGCCGTCATCGGCCCGGAAACCGCCAAGACCGCCGAGGAGTTCGGGCTGCGCGTGGACGTGATCGCACCGAAAACCTCGGTTTCGGCCCTAGCGGCGGCTCTAGCGGAGTACGGTGCGGCGCAACGGGCCGAAGCGATCGAAGCCGGGAAACCGGTGCTGCGGCCCAGCCAGAAGCGGCGCGGCCGTCGTCGGAAGACGGTGTAGGTAGCCCCAACCGGACGCGACACCCTCACCGGCGCGGGCGCCACCGGCAGGAGCGTCGTCGCCGGTAGTGGCGTTGGCGGTTGCAGTGTTCGCAGCTATAGGGAGAGTAGCCAGTCATGTCAGCCCGATTTCCCGCAGCCCGCCCGCGCCGGCTGCGCGCTAGGCCCGCCCTGCGGCGCCTCGTCGCCGAAACCAGGGTGCGCCCCGCGGATCTGATCCTGCCGATGTTCGTCAAAGAGGGCGTCGACGCACCGGTCCCGGTGGAGTCGATGCCCGGGGTCGTGCAGCACACCCGCGACAGCCTGCGCAAGGCCGCCCACGAGGCCGTCGCGGCCGGTGTCGGGGGACTGATGGTGTTCGGCGTCCCCGAGGTCAAAGACGAGCGGGGCTCCGCCGCCGACGACCCCGCCGGCATCGTGCAGCAGACGCTGCGCGACCTCTCGGCCGACCTGGGCGACGACATCGTCATCATGGCCGACCTGTGCTTGGACGAGTACACCTCACACGGCCACTGCGGGCTGCTCACCCCCGCCGGTCAGGTCGACAACGACGCGACCCTGGAACGCTACGGGGCCATCGCCGTCGCCCAGGCGGCGGCGGGAGCCCACGTGGTGGCGCCCAGCGGCATGATGGACGGCCAGGTCGCCGCCATCCGCGCGGCGCTGGACACCGCCGGTTACACCGACATCCCGATCCTGGCCTACGCGGCGAAGTACGCTTCAGCGTTCTACGGTCCGTTCCGTGACGCCGCCGAGTGCGCCCCGCAGTTCGGCGACCGTTCCAGCTACCAGCAGGACCCGGCGAACGCGGTGGAGGCCCTGCGCGAGGTCGAGCTCGACCTCGCCGAAGGTGCCGACATGATCATGATCAAGCCGGGGCTCGCCTATCTCGACGTGGTGGCTAAGGTGGCCGAGACGGTGCGCGTCCCGGTCTCGGCCTACCAAGTCAGCGGGGAGTACGCCATGGTCGAGGCCGCGGCTGCCAACCAGTGGCTGGACCGCGAGCGGGTGATCCTGGAGACGCTCACCGCCTACCAGCGCGCCGGGGCCAGCCAGATCCTGACCTATTGGGCCACCGAGGCAGCGCGACTGCTGCGCTAGATCCCCGCGCCACCGTTGCCCGACCGGCTGCGTCGCCGACCGCCGGGCGGGGAATGGTGGCAGGGCGATCGGCGTTGGTTGACGCACACGAATTGTGAGGGGGTTTCATGGCCGATGTCCTGGGCCGGCGAAAACGGCGCAGGCAAGCCGCGGAGGGCACGCTCGGCACGGTACTGGATTACGCTTCCCTGGGGTGGCCGGTGTGCCGTGGGGCCGCGCCGGCGTCGCGGGGCTCTCGGGCGTGTGAGTGCGACCGCATCGGCTGTCCCGCTCCCGGCGCCCATCCCGTGTCACCTACGTGGGCGATGGAGGCGACCACCGACGCCGACACCATCACCCGGTGGTGGACCGACACGCCGCAGGCCAACGTGATCCTGCCTACGGGCCGGGTCTTCGACGTCTTCGACGTTCCAGCCGGAGCCGGGGTCATGGCGCTGGCTCGGATGGGCCGGGCCGCCGTTCCCGCCGGGCCGGTGGCCGCCGTCGACGCGCAGCGTTACTTGTTCTTCGTCGCCACGCGTGGCGCGCCCGCCGACGAGGACGAGTGGTGGCCCTGCCGCCTTGACTGCGTCCCTGAGACCATCGACGAGACGCCCGGGCTGCGCTGGCACTGCCGTGACAGCTACGTCCTCGCCCCGCCGTCCCCGCTGCCGTCGGGCAACCAGGTCGCCTGGATTCGCCCGCCACGCGACGGCTCCGGTCCCCTTGAGCTTCCCGAGCCGATCGCGGCGCTCGACATCCTCTCCGACGCCTGCGAGGAGTTCATGCCTTAGGTTGTGTTTTTGAAAAGGGCAGGGCGGTGGGCGCAGGCGGGTGAGCGCGTCCGCTGTCGCCCCCGTGGGCTGCCGAGATCGCGCAGCGATCGAGGCACGAGCGGACGACGAACCCCCCATAGCCCCACACCCCAGTTGTCCGAAAAACAACAACCTAGCCCTGCCCGGAAGATGAGTGGGCGGTCTGGCCGCGCCCCTCTCTCGCGGCCAGACCGCCCTGGGCGGGTCGCCCGCCGTGTCCGGCGTGTCGTGCTTAGGGTGTGGCGAGGACGGCGGGCGGGCCCGGTCTAGTGGGCGGTTAGTCGGCGTCGTCGGTGTCGGGTGGGCCGGTGTAGGTCCACTGGCCCAGGATGGGGCGGTAGCAGCCGCGGGCGGTCTCGGTTTGGAAGACGATCCCGGCTGCTCCCGGCGGTAGCAGGGCGGCGAGGTCGGCCTCGACGGTGATGTGGGCGCCGTCGAGGGGGCCGCCGTGCAGGGTGATCGTGGTGGTTGTGGTCATGTGCATCACCGACATGTGGTCGTGGTGGGCGGCATAGACCCGGCCGTGGACGTTGTCGCAGGCGAGTTCGACGAAGGTGTCCATGGCGCGTGCCCAGCAGACGAGTTCGTCGAAGGTGTCCACGGTGCGCACCTGGTGGGGCGGGGTCATCGACCCACCCCCGATGCGCGGCGCGGGTGGGGGCGGTGGAGGTGCCCCCACACCAGCAGCCGCAGCCCCTCAAAACTGGTGCGGATGTGCAGGCCGTGGGTGTCCATGAGGTAGTAGCAGCCGCTGGCCTCGCCGTACCACACGATCACCTGTGGGCACTGGGCTTGTACCTGTGCTACGGCGGCGTGGGCGTCCAGATGCTGCGGCGAACGGCCCCAACGCTGGGCTGGGTGTTGGGCCGAGTTTCCGTGCGTGCTTGGTTGGCGGGCTTGGCCCCGATGTAGGGGTGTGAGGGTGGGGCTCACCGGTGGCCCCCCTTCGTCGCGGCGGGCGCGCCCCCTGTGAGAGGCCCCGTGGTGGGGCCGGGTGGGGTGAGGATGTCGCTGGCCACCGCCCCGGCGGCGGCGATGCGGACGGCGACCTCGGCACCGCCGGTGCCCTCAAGCACCACACGGACCGGCCCGAGGTGGAGCTGCACCTCGCTGGGGGCATCATCGGCATAGCGGCTGGTAGTGACCCGCACCGCGCCGGGCGCGGCTAGGGCCGCGGCGTCGAGGAGACGCGGCGGGGCCTCCTCACCGGGCTCGGTCTGGCCCTCATGAACCTCCACCAACCGAGCCACCACCGCCGCAGCCGCCCCCAGCGAGCGCACACCCGCCGAGCGGTAGCCGTGCCGGTCGAGGACGTCGCGGATGGCGAGTACGAGGTCAGTGGAAACCGGACGCGCATTCACCGCGCCACCCCCTCGGCGAACTCCGCCACGGCCATGGCCACGGGTGTGGACGCGGAAGGGGAGGCGGGGAAGAGAGCACGCCCCTGGGCGCGGGCCTTCAGGTGCGGCCGGTCCACATAGGGCCGTGGGCGGCGCGGCGCGGGCTCGCCGCTCTCATAGCGCGCGGGCAACAGCGCCAGCAGCTCGACGGGCGCACGGTCACGCACACACACGGGGACACGACGCGCCTGCCGCGCCACCACACGGCGACGGCCGTGGGTGTGTGGCGGGTAGGCGCGCGGTGTGGGCGCCGGCGGTATCAGCGCAGACAGCAGCAGCACGCACAGTACCGCGAGCATGCCCAGCGCAGACAGCAATCGCATAGGTCACCCTCTCGGGTTGGCCGGGATGGGACGTCCCGGCGGGAGCTTGTGGTGATCCCATAATTACCGAACGCGCTTAAAAACGCAAGATGCGTTTTTAAAAGAATGCGACACTTTCAATAGTCAGTGATGAACCACGGCGAGGGATGCGCTGAATGTCTGGAAAATCGTCACGGAGCGTAGGATCGACTGGCCAGAGTCGCCGTACAGCGAGGAACGCTCAGTTGGCCGCCAGCCCGACCCTGCGTCGCCGTCGTCTCGCTCGGGAGTTGCTGCGCATGCGCGAAGAGGCTGGCCTTACAGCCAAGCAGGCCGCCACCCGCGCGAAAGACCTCAGCCCAGACCGTCCATGGTTCGAAGCCAAGATCACCAGGATTGAAAACCGGAAGATCTTGAGGATTCGCGATGTGGACATACAGACGCTGCTTGATGTGTACGGCGTTGAGGACCGCCTTCAGCGAGAGGGCTATCGCAAGCTGGCACGAGAGGCGTCACAGTCCGGCTGGTGGGTGGGCTACAAGGACGTGGTCGGAGCTGGCACGTACGTCGACTTGGAGACGGAAGTGACCAGAATTCGCACCTACGAGGTGCTCCATTTGCCCGGACTGCTCCAGACTGAGGACTACGCCCGGGCGGTCATCCGCGCCGGCGGTGTCACCTCTGAGGAAGAGGTAGATCGCCGCGTCGAAGTCCGCATGATGCGCCAACACATTCTTCATCGCGCTGACGCGCCGCGACTATGGGCAGTCATCGACGAAAGCGCGTTTCGCAAGATCCCCGCTGATGTTGCGACTGGCCAGCTCCGGCACCTGATCGACGTTCAGCGGCAATCCCTGCGCATCCAGGTCCTACCCGACTCAGTGGGGCCGCACATGGCGATGGACGGCAGCTTCGTGATCCTCGACTTCCCGGCAGATCCGTCGATCGTCTACCTCGACCAATCCGGATCATCGCTCTTCTATGAGGAAGGACGTGACTTGGAGCATTACGAGACGGTGTACGACCATGTTCACGCATCCGCGCTGTCGGTAGAGGAGTCTCAAGCGTGGATGCGCCGTCGCCTAGAGACTCTTGAATAGGACCTGAACGATGCGTGCCACGACATCCCACCTGACATTCCGCAAATCCGGCTACAGCTCTGCCAAAGGCGAGAACTGCGTAGAGGTCGCCGAGCTGCCCACCGGCGCCGCTCTGCGCGACTCGAAGAACCCGGAGCTCGGGCACCTGACGTTCGCGGCCGACGAGTGGCGCGCGTTCCTCGATGAACTCAAGGCCAACCGGCTGTAGCGGTATCTACGAAGAAGGCCCCGGCGGACGAACCACCGGGGCCTTCAACGTGCTTTACCACAAGCATCCCGCACAAATCGTACCGCGCCACAGCGACCACCCGCGAGACCGCAAGCGCCTCCCCGCAGGCGATCTCGCGCCGTGATGCCTGGCCAGACACGGCCGTCTGCGTACCTGTCTCTGGAGTGCTGGGAGAGATCGATCACTCTGGTCGAAGTACCTGGTTCGGTATGTCGACTCATAGCATCGGCTGGGCCTGGTAGCCGGCGGGTAGCTGCGTGACACCGTGGTTTCGTTGCTTGTCCTAGGTTCTGTTTTTCGGACGGCTGGGGTGTGGGGTGGGGAGCTTCGTTCGCTCGTGCCTCGATCGCTTCGCGATCTCGGCAGCCTGGGGGCGACAGCGGACGCGCTCACTCATTCCGTCCGTACCGACCTTCCAAAAAACAGAACCTAGACCAGAGGTGGTCAACCTCGGTGGCTTGGTGTCACTGTCAGTGTCGGCATGTCTGGATGCTCCAGGTACTGTCCCGTGCTGGTGACGCGCAGGTGAAATGCTGTCTGATCCGGCTGCCCGGCGGAGTCGTAGGCGTCTAGTATGTTTTCGACGCGATCCCACAACGCGACTGATCCGGCTTGGCGCACCCGCCATCCCCCGGCATCGGGCTCGACCAGGGCAACAGAGCCGTTCACTGTGTCGACGAGGTGGAGTACACCGTCGAGGGTTGCCCGCTGCGCGGTAGGGATCGCGCACTGGGCGAGGAACTGAGTGAAGAACGTGTCTTTTGTTGCGCCCTTGATGCGCTCTGGCGCATGCCGAGCTTTTCGTGGCGGGGCGTCGTCGACCATAGCTGCCCAGTGTTTGGGGTTGCCGAAGCGGGGCGGGGTGTGGGGGCGCGCCAGCATGAACGAGATCGTGCCGGGTAATAGGGCTCCCTCGGCACTGCCGTCATCGTCGACCGTCAGCAGTGCCCGGGCGCTGCCTTCCATCCATCCTGACAGTGGTGCCAGAATCTTGCCGCCTGGGGACACCTGGCCCAGCAGGGCAGCGGGGATATAGCGCATGGAGCACGCCAGAACGACGCGGTCGTAGGGAGCACTGGGCCAGTACCCGCACGTGCCGTCTGCCTCGGCGATTCGGGGAGCATACCCGCAGGCGGTAAACCCTTGGTGTGCCTGCGCCAGACGAGCCCCGTCCACCTCCACAGAGGTTACGTGCTCCGAACCAAGGCGTTCGCAGGCCAGAGCTGTGGAGTAGCCCGTTCCGGTGCCGATCTCCAAGATCCGGTGCCCGTCGTGGATGTCGGCGTCGTGCCACATGGTGGCTACCAGAGACGGCAGCGTGGAGGAGGAGGTGAAGAGGCCACCGTGGCGAACTTTGGGCGCCGCCCAGTCCTCCTCGATCTCGTCGAGCTGGGTGATCAGCGTGTCATCGCTGTAGGCGGCGGCCAACCACCGATTCCGGTCGATCGTCTCGGTGACCGGTTCCCACACAGGGAGTCCGGACGCGCCGACAGCGGACGACTCGCACCGCAGGTAGAACCCAGGAACGAAGATATGGCGGGGAACGATCTCGAAGGCTTTCCGCCACGCTAGGTCACTAAGATGGCCATTCTCGTGGAGCTATTCTACCAAGCAGGGGCGGAGTTGTTCAGCATCGGCGGTCATGGGCGGCTCCCGGAGCAGCCAGTGCGTGGGCGAACGATTCGGCGATTTCGGCGGTCAGATTTTGCGGATGAGAGTTGTGGGGACAGGCGAGGTGGCCGCAGTGGGCCAATCTCGATGACAGATTAAATACGAAGGGTTATTTTCTAAGTACCCCCCAGTGAAAGGCCCCGCGATGGGCCATGCTCTTGTTTCTGCCCGTGATCGCTTCTCGACCGGACTGCCCGGACGACAGGTGCCGGTCTCGACAGCCGAACCTACCGAGCACCGGCCCTGGGGAATGGACCGTGCTGTAGTTCCCCTGCCGGTGGAACTTGCTGGCAAACATGAGAAACCCACGGAAAACCGGGCGGAGAAGAAAAAAACGCAGTATCAAAACGATGGGAAACTCGAAACCGACCAGATCGCCCAAACCAGCACTGATTGATGTCCGAGACAACGCTGCTGTTAGCGCCTCTCGATGACGGCGAAGCGATGCGGGGCGGTCAGGTGCTGAAGGCGCGGAACCGGTCAGTGGCGTGGCTGGATACGGCCTGGTTTCCCACCCAAGTCAGTGTCGATGCCGAACTGGGCCTTGACGGCTGGCACGGTCGCATCGTCACTCCTGCGGCCACAATTGATCTGGCCAGCATCGGTGCCGTCTACTATCGTCAGCCTTCGCCGTTCGAGCTGCCGGTGATGAGCGAACCCGAGCGCCGTTTCGCTGTGGCCGAGGCCCGCTTCGGGATTGGCGGGATTCTCGCCTCCCTGCCGGTGCGGTGGGCGCCCGCTTCGCCGGGCCGGGCCGCTGATGCCGAGTACAAGCCCCTCGAACTCGCTGCGGCTGCCCGTGCAGGTATGAGCGTGCCGGCGACGTGGCTGGGTAACGCCCCGCAACCAGCCGCAGCCTTCATCGACCACCAGCCCAATGGGGCCGTCTCCAAGGCGCTGATACACAAGGTCGTCTCTGAACAGGGGCAAGTGAAACTGCTCTATACCAGCACTGTGGCCTCCGCCGACATCGACGCGCGCGTGGCCACCACGATGCACCACTTTCAGCAGCGCATCACCGCCGCGCGCGACGTGCGCGCGCTGGCGACCGCCACCGGCTGCGAGGCCGTGGAGATCACCACACGCGACAGCAGTCGCCCGTTGGATTACCGCGCATGCTACGACCGTCTGCATTACGCCAGGACCACGCTGGCCGCCGATGTGATCCATCGGCTCCAGCGCCTGCTGGCCGCGCTGGGGTTGAGCATGGGCGTCGTCGATCTTGCCGTGGGGCAGGAGGGCACCACGTGGTACTACGAGATCAATCCGGGCGGGCGATGGGCCTGGCTGGAAGAGGAGACCGGGGCGCCGGTGGCCGCGCTGGTCGCCGATATATATGCGTCGGAGATGGGCGATGACCGTTCCCGAACAGCGGTGGCGCCCCCTGGCCCGCGGGCTCGCCGCGCGCATCGCTGCGGACCACACGCCCTGGCATGAGGTGTTCGCGGCCACGCCCCGCCATGTGTTCGTGCCCGAGTACTGGGACCGCAGTACGGGGGAACCGCAGCGGATCACCTCCGCCTCACCTGAGTGGCCGGCGGGGGTCTACGCCGATGACGCGCTCGCCACTCGCCTCCAGCAGCACCCCGACTATCCGGGGGTGTGGGTAGCCACCTCCTCCAGCACCCGCCCCTCGCTCATGCTGTCCATGCTCGAAGCATTGGACGTCGCCCCGGGCATGCGGGTACTGGAGATCGGCACCGGCACCGGCTACAACACCGCCCTGCTGGCCGTTCGACTGGGCGGCGAGCACGTCGTCAGCCTCGACCTCGACCCCGAGTTGGTGGAAGCCGCGCGCCGGCGTCTGGCCACCCTCGGCTTGCACCCCACCGTGGTCACCGCCGACGGCATGACGGGCTGGCCCGACGGCGCCCCCTACGACCGGGTGATCGCCACCCACGCCGTCGAGCGCATCCCCCAGACGTGGGTGGCCCAGACCCGGCCCGGCGGCGTGATCCTGGCCGATGTGCGCTCGGTGGCCAACCCAAGTATCGGACGCATCGCCCGCCTGACGGTGAACGCCGACGGCAGCGCTACCGGCGACTTCGCCCATCCCGACTCCGGCGGGTTCATGGCCGCCCGACACAGCCTGCACGCTCCCACCCTCGACTTTGGACTGCACACCCGCGACCTGCGCGACGCCACACCCCGCTCCAGCCCGGTGGGCGGGGCCGTCCTGCACGAGCCCGGCCTGGCCTTCGCCCTCTGGAGCCGCGTTCCCCAGATCACCATCTCGCACGCCGACGAGACGCTGGTATCCGTCCCTGACGGCTCGTGGGCCAGCGCCCCTGAGCAGCCCGGCAAGGTGCACATTGCCGGCCCCCGCGACCTGTGGAGCGAGGTGGAAGCCGCTTGGGAGTGGTGGCACAGCCACGGCCGGCCCGACATCGACCGCTTCCGCCTCACCGTCATCCCGGACGGGCAACAGAGGTTGTGGGTGGACACCCCACAGCAGCCGGTGCTCCCCGATTGAGCGTCTCGGGAGTGTCTGACCTGGCCGTGCCCCCGGTTGACCGGTCTCGGAAGGGGCGGAAGTCAATGCCGGCCACAGCCGTGACCGGGAGGCTGTACGGAAAGAGGGGCACCCTGGCCGGCTATGGGGCGGCCAGCGGCTCGGGGCTGATGACGATGCCGTCCTCGTCGCTGTAGAGCCACGCCCCCGGCGTGAAGAGGGCATCGCCGAAGGAGACCGGGACGTCGACCGCGCCTTCGCCCGCTTTGGCGGACTTGCGCGGGTTGGAGCCGAGGGCCTTGATCCCCAGCGGCAGTTGCGCGAGCGCGGCCACGTCGCGTACCGCGCCGTTGATGACGACGCCGGCCCAGCCGTTTTGTACCGCCGCTGCGGCGATCATGTCCCCCATCAGCGCCGAACGCAGCGAGGCGCCGCCGTCCACGACGAGGACGTGCCCCGCGCCGGGTTCGTTGAGGCGGCTCTTGACCAGGCCGTTGTCGGCGCGGCACCAGACGGTGGAGATCGGCCCGTGGAAGGCGTCTCGGGCGCCGAACGACCGCAACTGCGTCTGGCAGCTCGCGATCGTGTCGCCGTAGGCGTCGATCAGATCAGCGGTCGCCCTATCGTCGGCCATACGGCTCTCCCTCTCTCGCCTGCCGATAGCACCGTTGGGCGAACACGGTAGCGGTCCCTGAGGCCGCGGCAGTCACGGGGGCCGGTGGGGCGTGCCCGGCGGCCGGTGACTGCCACACTGGGTGTGTGGGTACCAATCAGACTTCGCATGAGCTGTTCCAGCGCGGTAGCGCTGTCATTCCCGGCGGGGTGAACTCCCCCGTCCGAGCGTTCGGCGCCGTGGGGGGCACCCCGCCGTTCATGGTCGCGGGGGAGGGGCCCTACCTCACCGACGCCGACGGCAACACCTACGTCGACCTCGTCTGCTCGTGGGGCCCGTTGATCCTGGGGCACAACCACCCGGCGGTGGCCGAGGCCGTTGGTGCGGCTGCGGCCAAAGGCACCTCCTACGGCGCGCCCACACCGGGCGAGGTGGAGTTGGCCGAGGAGATCGTCTCCCGAACCGCGGTCGAGAAGGTGCGACTGGTCAACTCCGGCACCGAGGCCACCATGTCGGCTATCCGGGTCGCCCGCGCGGCCACCGGTCGGCGCAAGGTCATCAAGTTCGCGGGCAACTACCACGGTCACGTCGACGCGCTGCTCGCCTCGGCCGGCTCCGGGGTGGCGACGTTCGGCCTGCCCGACTCGCCCGGGGTCACCGGAGCCAGCGCCGCCGACACCATCGTGCTGCCCTACAACGACATCGACGCCGTGACCGCCGCCTTCGCCGAGGCCGGTGACGGCGAGGACGGGATCGCCTGCGTGATCGCCGAGGCGTGCCCGGCCAACATGGGCGTGGTGCCGCCCAAGGACGGCTTCAACGCCCGCCTCAAGGAGATCGCCGCTGCCCACGGTGCGCTGCTCGTGCTCGACGAGGTGCTGACCGGTTTCCGCGTGACCTCCTCGGGCTGGTTCGGCGTCGACGGGGTAGCCGCCGACCTGGTGACCTTCGGCAAGGTCATGGGCGGCGGGCTGCCGGCGGCGGCGTTCGGCGGGCGCGCCGACCTCATGGAGTTGCTGACCCCGGCGGGGCCGGTGTACCAGGCGGGCACGCTTTCGGGGAACCCGCTGGCCACGGCTGCGGGGCTGGCCACGCTGCGCAACGCGACACCGGAGGTCTACGCCCGTATCGACAGTGTCGCCGCGCAGGTATCGCGGGCCGCGAGCGAGGAACTGTCGGCAGCCGGGGTGGCGCACCGCGTCCAACACGGCGGCAGTCTCTTCACGATCTTCTTCACCGACGCCGAGGTGACCGATTTCGCGGGGGCCAAGGCCCAAAACACCGCACAATTCGCGGCCTTCTTCCACGCGATGCTGGAGCAGGGAATCTACCTTCCGGCCGCCGCGTTCGAGGCGTGGTTCTTCTCGGCGGCTCACGACGCCGCCGCCGTCGAGCGGGTCCTCGGGGCGCTGCCCAAGGCGGCGCGTGCGGCAGCTCAGGCGCAGTAGAGCGCCACGAGAATCGTCGCCAGGTGATGCTGGGCGCCGAGAATCGCCCGGCGCTCACCCGCCGCGGCGATCCGGCCGCCCCGCCCGCGCCGGGCCCAGTCCCTCTCACGTCCCCGCAGGGGCCTGGATTCTGGGATGGCTGGGGTGGTGGCTGTGGGGGTGTTCGTCGTCCGCTCGTACCTCGATCGCTGTGCGATCTCGGTAGCCTGCGGGGGCTCGCCGGTTTGCGTCCACGGCCTGTCCTCGCCCCTGTCCAAAAAACAGAACCTAGCGCCCCGATCTTCTTGGCGTCCGGGTATGGGGGGAGCTCTTCGTGAGGGAGAATGTCCGTAACCGAGGTTTACGTTTGCCATTTAAGGTTGAACTAATCTCTAGTATGTCCCCATGCTCGATCTCGATCGGTTGCGCGCACTCAATGCCATAGCCGAATACGGTTCGGTGAGTGCTGCGGCCGAGATCCTTGGCATCACCACCTCAGCCGTCTCCCAACAGATCGCCAAGCTGGAACGCGAGACGTCTTCTCAGTTGCTGGAGCGCAGCGGGCGCGGGGTCCGGCTCACCGACGCCGGACAGTTGCTCGTCAACCACGCCGACCGCATCCTCACCCTGGTGGCGGAGGCGGAAGCGGATTTGGAGGCCCAGCGTGGCCGGGTCATCGGTCACCTCCGCGTCGCCGCCTTCGCCACCGCCCTCCGCGGGCTGTTGCCCCATGTCCTGCGCGACCTGGCCGAACGCTACCCCCAACTCGACGTCCAGCTTTTCGAGCGCGATCCTCGGGTGGCCCTGCCGCATGTGCAGCGAGGCGAGTTCGATCTGGCCATGGTGCAAGGCTGGCGCAACTCCCCGTTGCCCATCCCCGACGGGCTGGAGGAGCTGCACCTGCTCGACGACCCCGCCGAGATCGTCCTGCCCGCGGAGCACCCCCTCGTGGGACGCCCATGGCTGGCCCTGGCGGAGTTGGCCGAGGAGCGCTGGATCGGCTCGCCCCCCGGCGACATCTGCCACACCTGGCTCGTCGACTCGCTGCGCCACGGCGGGGTGGAACCCCGGGTCGCGCACTACGCTTCGGAGTATCCGACTCAGCTCACGCTCGTCGCGGCCGGGTTCGGCATCGCCCTCCTGCCGCGGCTGGGGCAGGGGGCGCCCCACCCTGGTGTGGTCACTCTTCCCGTACGTCCCGGTTTGGCGCGCCACCTGTACGTGGTGTGGCGGAGTGAGGCCACGAGACGCCCCGCCGTGCAAGCCGTGGTGGCGGCCCTGCGCCGCGCGGTCGATACGGTGGAGGCAATGCAGGCGGCATGCGCTCCGCTGTCCAACCCCGGCAGCGCGAAATGAACGGAAGGGAAACGGTCCCGTAGATGTCCACGACTACCGTCGTTCACCTGCTGCGTCACGGCGAGGTACACAATCCTGCGGGGATTCTCTACGGCCGCCTACCCGATTTCCATCTCAGCGAGCGGGGCCGCCAGATGGCCGAGATCACCGCCAAGTGGCTCGCCGGCCGCGACGTCGTCGCCCTCTACTCCTCCCCCTTGGAGCGCGCCCAGGAGACCGCTGAGCCGGTGGCGGAAACGTTCAGCCTGCCCATATGGACCGACGATCGCCTCATCGAGGCAGGCAACAGCTTCCAAGGCAGGTCGTTCAAGTCCCGTTCCATGGCCGATCCTCGGACGTGGCGGCGGCTGTACAACCCCTTCCAACCCTCGTGGGGCGAGCCTTACACCACGATCGTGGCCCGCATGGTCGACGTCATCAAAGCGGCCCGTAGGCAGGCGTGGGGGCGGCAGGCCGTGTGCGTCAGCCATCAGCTCCCCATCTGGATGGCCCGCCGCGCCGCCGAGGGGCAACGGCTGTGGCACCGTCCTGACCGGCGGCAATGTGATCTGGCCAGTGTGACTAGTCTGACCTTTGAGGACTACCGGCTGCTCAGCGTCTCCTACGCTGAACCCGCCGCGGAGCTCTACACCTCTGGGCGCGGCGTCCCGGGAGCCTGACCCCCGACCCTGGCGCCTCCCGTCGGCCGGCCAACGACCGGTTCGCCGAGCGTCGGTGGTGGCCGGGCGTGCGTGCCGGTCGTGGTTGCCGGGTACGCTAGTTCGTTAGGTACTGCGCCTTTTGGCGTGGTGGTTCGTTGTGTCGTGCGGCGCTGCATTTCGGTGGCCTGCCGCCACGTCCTCCCTAGCGGCATGGTCTCGCTCGCCTCTCGCTGCGACGCGGGCGTGCCGTCATGTTTCGTCCGTTCGTCCGCGAGAGGTGGTCCTATGGGTTCGGTCGTCAAGAAGCGCCGCAAGCGCATGGCCAAGAAGAAGCACCGCAAACTGCTGAAGAGGACGCGCGTCCAGCGTCGCAACAAGAAGTAGTAGCCGCTCTCGTCACCGCCGCTCCGCGGCCCCGTTTCCCTTCTGCCACGTATCCCTCGTCGAGGAGGCGTGTCCATTATGGCCCGCGTCGTACTCGTCACCGGTGTCTCCCGATACCTCGGAGCCCGGGCCGCGAACGTTATGCGCAGCGCCTCGGGCGTTGAACGGGTGATCGGTGTGGATTCCCGCCCGTCCCGCTACGCGCTGCCCGGCGTGGAGTTCGTCCACGTCGACCCCAGTGACGACACAGTGGGCACGGTGATCCGTGACTCCGGCGCCGATACAGTGCTGCACCTCAACCTGGTCGCGCATCCGGAAGGGGCGGGCGAGTCCGCCGGGGCGGCGAAGGAGAACAACATCCTGGGCGCCATGCAGGTTCTCGCCGCGTGCCAGCGTTCGACAGCGGTCAGCCGGATCGTCCTACGCTCCACCGCCGCGGTCTACGGAGCCTCTTCGCGCGACTGCGACCTTCACACTGAGGATTCGGTCGCGCAGGGGTCGCGGGGCCGCTACGGTTCCAGCCACGCCGACGACGCCATCGAGGTGGAGCGCCACGCGCGGCAGTTGCGCCGGCGCCGCTCTGACATCGCGGTTGCCGTGCTGCGCTTCGCCAACTTTATCGGGCCCGCCGCAGAGACCCCGTTGACGCGCTATCTGGAGCGCGCGATCGTCCCCACGGTCTTGGGCCACGATCCGCGGATGCAGTTCATCCACGAGGATGACGCGGTGGAGGTCATCCGGCGCATGGCACTGTCTACCGACGGGCAGGGCGGTGTCTTCAACGTCGCGGCCCCCGGAGCGATGCCGTTGTCCCAGTGCCTGCGCAGGGCTGGCAGGCCGGAGATGCCGGTGCCCGAGCACGGACTACGGGTGCTCAACAGCCTGACGCCGGGCGCCGGATTCGGCTATTCGCCCGAGCGGCTCCGGACGCTGTGCTATGGCCGGGTTCTCGACTCCAGCAAACTGGAGCGCGCTCTTGGCTGGCGCCCCAGTTACACCTCCCAAGAGGCGTTCGACTCCTATGTGGCCGAGCAGCGCTACAAAGGCACGGCGCCGGCGCGGTTCATCGGGAATATGACGCACCGGGTCCGGGCCGCGGTAAGCCGCTGATCCTCTCCTCGCCGTCCCCGCGGCTTGTCACGGTTCGTGCGGCACCGGTGGCCGTAGGTGTCCCGGGTGTCCGTCGCCCGTGTCGGTTCGTTTCCCCGCGACCCGAGGTGGCCTGGCGTTGGTAAGCGCAGTTACGCCGCTGGGTTGTTGTTTTTCGGACGGTTGGGGTGTGGGGCGCGTGGGGGTTCGTCGTCCGCTCGTGCCTCGATCGCTGCGCGATCTCGGCAGCCCGCGGGGGCGACAGCAGAGGCACCCACGTGCGCCCCCGCCCGCGCCGACCTTTTCAAAAAACAGCAACCTAGGAGCGCTGGCGGCGCCGCGCCACCTTCACCGCGACTCCTCCGGCGACCGCGCTGAATACGGCAGCGCGAACACCGATGCGCATCGCTTTGCGGTGCCTGCGGAACTCGTGTATCGGCCAGCCGTGCCCGGCGGCGTAGGCGTAGAGGTCATCGTCAGGGTTCACGGCGTTGGGATAACCCACGATCGACAGCAGCGGCAGGTCGTTGTGGGAGTCGCTGTAGGCGGTGCAGCGCGAGAGGTCCAGCCCTTCGCGTTCGGCCAGGGCACGCACGGCGGCGGCTTTGGCGGGGCCGTGGAGCAGGTCGCCGACGAGGCGGCCGGTGTAGACGCCGTCGACCGACTCGGCGACGGTGCCCAGCGCGCCGGTGAGGCCAAGCCGCCGTTTGATGATGTCGGCCAGTTCCACAGGGGTGGTGGTGACCAGCCATACCCGCTGCCCGGCGGCGATGTGCTGTTCGATAAGCAGGCGCGTGCCCTCCCAGAGGCGGTCGGCCATAGTCTCGTCATAGACCTGTTCGCACAACCGCACCAGCTCGTCGACCTTGTGGCCGGCGACGAACGCCAGGGCGGCCTCACGCGCGGAGTTGATATGGCTGCGCTGTTCGCTGCCACTGACTCGGAACACCACCTGCCCCCAGGCGAAGCGCGCGAGGTCACGTGTGGTGAACAGGTCGCGACCCGCGAGTCCACGGGCGAAATGGTAGATCGACGCGCCACGCATGAGCGTGTTGTCGACGTCGAAGAAGGCGGCTGTGGTTGCGGCTGTCTCGGGGCGATTGAGCTTGGCGGATACGGTCGCCGCTTCGCCGGCGCGAGAAGAGCGGCCGGGGTCGCTGTGCCAGGGTTGGCGCCACATGCTTTGAGCCTACGGCCCCGGCGAACTCCGTCCAGCACACTCAGCTAAAGTGCAAACTGTCGAGTGAGTTAATTCACACCCTAAAGCGTGTGATGGTGTGAGATGCAGCGCGATCGGCCCGTAACGAGGGAGGTGTACAGCCCCTGTGTGCGCGTTGACCTTCAAAGTGCAGCATCATTAGCGGGATGGTCGAGGTAGGACTTGCATTCGTCTGCGCGCTCGTGGCCTGGAGTGCCACAGCGGCGCTGGCCGCCCGTTGCTATCGGGGTCCGCAGTCGTACATGTGGGGGTGGGCCGCCGCAGTCCTGGCGGTGACGGTCGCGCTCAGTGCGGCGTTCCCCGGTGCCCTGCTGGACTTCTCCGGGGTGACCTTCCGCGTCTTCCACCTGGGGGTGGGTCTGTTCGGGCCGCTCCTGCTGGGGTGGGCCGCGGTGGAGTACGTGGTCACCTCGCCGCGGGTCCGGTTCGGGGTACGGCTCGTCACCATCACCCTCGCGGTCGTCCCGCTGGTGATCCTCCTCATGGACCGGCTTCGAGGCAGTTACGAGAACAGCTACCCCGCCGCCGGGGACCACTACGACGTCATCCCTATGACGGTGCTCGGTCTGACGCACCTGTTCGTCGCCGTCGTGCTGTTCGCATGCCTCATCGTGGCGCTGCGAGGATGGCGGGAGTATCCGCAGGTGTCGCGGCACCAACTCACGGTCGTGGGGCTCACCATTCTGGCTGCCGTTTTGGAGATCACGGTGAGCCGTTTCGGTCTCGGTGTGTTGGGCCAGCTCATGCTGGTGGGCGCCGTGGCCGCTGTCTGGAGCGCCGTCTCGATCGCCGCCACCCCGTCGCGGGATCGACGTCGACGCCGCTCGCGCGGCGGGCGACGCGGGGACGACTACGACGAGCCCGGTTATGACGACGAAGACGACTACGACGACGAGCCCGAGCCCTCCGACCACGGCGACGATCGTTTTGAACCACCGGAGGAGGACGTGCGACGCAGGCGCCGCGAACCCGGGCCCCATGAGGAGCCGGCGGTCTCGTCGCGGCTCTCGCGGCTTTACGGGATCATCACGATCTACACGCTGGCCGACGGCCACGGCGAGGTGTTCGACGACTGCGCCGAGAAGTTCGTCGACAAGGTGGCGCGCTACGAACCCGACACGCTGCTCTTCGCCTGCCACACGGTGCCCAGCGCTCCCCTCCAACGCATCATCTACGCCATCTACCGCGATCAGTTGGCCTACGAGGAACACGAACAGCAGCCCCACGTGGCCGACTTCGCCCGCGAGCGGGCACGGCACGTGGTGGCCACCAATGTCATCGAACTTTCCCTCGCCGGTGCGTCGGCGACCGATAACCTCGTGGACATGCTGATGCCCCGCTGAAGCGCTCGGTCACGTTGGTGCTGGTCACTCTGCTTTTCTCAGAGTTCGCTGGGAAAATGGGTGGAAAACCGGTGAAAGTGGATGTTTGAAGTAACCTTCTAGGGGTTTCGGGGCAAGGCGTCCCGCCGGTGCCCCTCGGGGCGCGATGCTCACCACTGATCGTCCGTACTGCCCCCGTCAGCCTCGCCAGAACCGACGTGGAGTGTCCTGGAAACCCGATGCGCAAGCTAGTCGTCTTCCTCATCTTCGTGCTGGCCGTGGTCGTCGCGGCCGACCGTGGACTGCATTACGCCGCCCAGAACGAGATCGCCAAGCGCATCAGTGGCCGCTACGAGATGGCAGCCGAACCAGAGGTGACCATCGCCGGCTTCCCCTTCCTGAACCAGGCGTTCTCCGGGGAGTACCAACGGATTCGTGTCGTCACAGGCGCACTCACCATCCAGGAGGTGCAACTGGAGCGTGTCGACGCCACCCTGCGCGAGGTCGACGCTCCCATCGGTGATCTCATGACGCGCCCCAAGGTTACGGCGAACTCGGTCGATGCCAGCGTGTTGCTGCCCTACAGCGAGTTGCAGAAGCGCCTGCCCGAGGGCATCGTCATCGAGACGGAGAACGGCACGCCTCGCATCACCGGTGACCTCGCCATGGGCCAGTTCAGCGCGCCCGTCGAGAGCGACCTTGACGTCTCCGTCGACGAGAGCGGCATCGTCCACGTGTCCCCCTCTAACCTTGAAGCCGGCGACGCCCCCATCGACCTCGGCTCGGCCCAGGACCGGCTGACCCTGTCGTTCGAGATCCCGCCGCTGCCGTTCGGGCTGCGCATCACCGACATCGAAGCGCTGCCCAACGGGGTGCAACTGACCGGAAACGCCAGTGACGTCTCGGTGGTGGGCGATTTGGAGGCACAGAAGTAGGTTCGGCCGGCAGCGTCGCTCCGCCACTCACGCCCGGCCGAGGTGGCCGAGAAGTGGAGGTACCCGATGGTCGAAGAATCGTTGACCGCCGCCGACATCGGCGGTGCGCTCGGGGAGCGGGCCACGCTCGTGCAATTCTCCTCGGCCTTCTGTCAGCCCTGCCGCGCCACCCGGCGGGTCCTCACCGAGGTCGCCGCGATGGTCGAAGGGATCGGCCATGTCGAGATCGACGCCGAGTCCCACCTCGGCCTGGTGCGCAGACTTGAGGTCGAGCGGACGCCGACTGTGCTGGTCCTCGATGCCCAAGGGCGGATCACCACCCGTGCCAGCGGCCAGCCACGCAAGGCCGACGTGATCGCGGCACTCGGCCGTGCCGTGACACCGTCTTGAAATGTGGATATTCTGTCTTGTCAAGTGGCTGCCTGGTGCCGTCGTGGCCTGCTACGACGCGATGTGAAGCAGCGCACTCGTGACATCAGCGCAGCAAACCCTTAACATCATCACCGTGACTTTCCTGACAGAGGCGTTGCTGACCAAGCGACGCGCCGTGGATTTCTGCCACGTCGCCACCGCGCTCTGTCACGCTTCTCAGTAGAGCGGAGCGTCAGGGGGCCGCGTCGCCCCGTGTAGCACAGTCACGCTCGTCGCCGCGCCGCTTGCAGTTTTTCCGACCGTCTCGCGCCGCTGGGAAGCCCACGATGCAGATCGCCCACCGAGGCCAGTGCCGGCAACGCTGCCAGCGTTCCCTCGCTGCCACTTCCCCCTCGGTCATCGGTGACCCGTCACAAGCCCCGCCGGTCCGGCATCACCCGTCCACTCCGGCGCCGCTCCCTGTAGCGGCAACGGTCACGCCAGCCATGCCCAGCGCCCCGCGTGCCCGGCCCGGCTGGTGCGGCCGGCCCCCGGAACGGCTCCGGCTTGCCCGCCGCGGTTCGGGGCGAGAGGTAACGCCGTCGCCGCGGCAGCGCTCGCAACCGGGTTCCGCGCCGGTTTCGGACGTGGCCCGTGCCGCGATCGGCAAGGAGACCTTTCGGCGCCCCGACCCGGCTCGCCGGGCCGCTGGGCGGCGGGGACACCCGTAGCACCTACAACACGACCACACATCAAGGAGGACCCTTATGAGCCGCTCCGACGTCCTGGTGGACGCCGACTGGGTGGAGGCTCACCTGGACGATCCCAACGTCGTCCTCGTCGAGGTCGATGAGGACACGGCCGCCTACGACCGGGGCCACATCCGCAACGCGGTCAAGATCGACTGGAAACACGACTTGCAGGACCCGGTCCGGCGTGACTTCGTCGACAAGACCGGCTTCGAGAAGCTGCTGTCTGAGCGTGGCATCTCCAACGACGACACCGTGGTGCTCTACGGCGGCAACAACAACTGGTTCGCCGCCTACGCCTACTGGTATTTCAAGCTTTACGGCCACGACCAGGTCAAGCTGCTCGACGGCGGTCGCAAGAAGTGGGAGCTGGACTCCCGCGAGTTGGTCGAGGAGGTGCCCCAGCGCCCCAAGACCGACTACACCGCCTCCGAGCAGGACCACACCATCCGTGCCTTCCGCGACGAGGTCGTCGACGCCATCGGCAAGAAGGACTTGGTCGACGTGCGTTCGCCTGACGAGTTCGTGGGTAAGCTGCTCGCCCCCGCCCACCTGCCGCAGGAGACCGCCCAGCGCCCCGGTCACGTTCCCACCGCGTGCAACATCCCCTGGTCCAAGGCGGCCAACGAGGACGGCACGTTCAAGTCCGACGAGGAGCTGCGCGAGCTCTACACCGAGGCCGGTGTCGACCTGAACAAGGACATCATCGCCTACTGCCGCATCGGCGAGCGTTCCTCCCACACGTGGTTCGCTCTGCACGAGCTGCTGGGGCTGGACAACGTCAAGAACTACGACGGTTCGTGGACCGAATACGGCTCGCTCGTGGGCGTGCCGGTTGAGCTTGGGGAGGCCAAGTGAGTCAGGGAAGCAACGACGGCTGCGGAGCCCCGGTGGGCGGTGTCGCTCTCGCCGACGAGAAGGCCGGTGACCAGGCGGTCATCCAGGGTGTGGTGACCCGCGACGGTCAACCGCTCAGCGGCGCCTACGCTCGGCTGCTCAGCGCCTCCGACGAGTTCGTCGGGGAGGTCGCCACGGGCGACGAGGGAACCTTCCGCTTCTTCGCCGCAGACGGCGACTGGAAGGTGCGCGTCCTCGCCTCCCAAGGGTTCCGTGAGGAGTACACCGTGACTGCCGAAACCGGCAAGATCGTCGAACTCAAGGTCGCCGCCTAGCGACCGGCCCGCTTCGGGACGACACTGGCACCGGTGGCCGCGGGAGCCCGCTCCCGCGGCCACCGCCTGTTGTGTGGGGACCGCCCTTAGTGGGGCCACTTTCCCTGGCCGGCTTCGGCCACCCCCGCGCCCGCGACGAGCGGTCGCGCGGGCACCGACATTGGGCACGGACGCCACACGACAGGCCGATTGCGGCCGTTCTCACGAGCCGCGACCTGTCGACCATTTTCCGGCAGGCCGTGACAACTCAGCTACCTCCTGGCAACATGCCCACGTATCGTGCGGGTTCTTGGCCCGGCTCCCCTCGACCGCCGGGCAGGAGGTGCTTCACGGTGGCGCAGGCGCCAGAGGAGGCAGGCAAGCAGTCGCGAACGACCTATCTCGGGTGGCGACACGAACTCGTGGTTGCCGACCCCGGCCCGGCCCCCCGCCGGCCCACCCCCGAGGAACGGACCGATCTGGAACCCGACTGGCTGGACGCCCAGCGCCGTGCCGAGGCCGAGAGCAATCGGCCGCTGCTGTTCGTGCTGACCGTCCTGATCCTGGTCCTCAGCGGTTTCGCCATCATGCACGTGCTCACCGCCCTGCCGTGGGTCTTCTCCGTCGTGGGCTACCTCGGCTGTATCGTCGTGGCCGTTCCGGTCCTCATCTCGCTGTCGCAAGACCGGCGTACGCTGCGCACCCGGCTGGCGCAGCAACGCGAACGCCTTGAACGCGAACAGCGCGAAAAGGAAGAGGGGCTGCGGCAGCGCCAGGAAGAGCACGCCAAACTGCACACCGAGTGGCAGGCCCGAAAACGGGCATTCGAGGCCCAGCCCCGCTGGTACGGCGTGACGGTGCCCGCCTCGGCCGAAGCCGTCGTCGTCACCGGAGGCACTGAAGCCAGTTGGTCGGCGCTGCTGGCCACGGTCGGCGCCGCGCGGCTGCGCGACGGCGGCGACCTCACCGTCGTGGACCTCTCCGGTCGGGCCGCGGCCGGCGACCTGGCGGCGCTGGCTCGGCGCTGCGGGGTCGACCCCCGCGTATGGGTCCTGCCGGCCGACCTGCCGCGCGTCAACCTGGGGATGGGGTTGGCCCCCCACGAGCGTGCCGGAGTACTGGCCGCTGTGGTCTTCGCCCTCGACCCCGAAGCCGATCTCGACACCGATGAAGTCATCCTCACCGAGGCGCTGGAGATTCTGGACACCGACTGCTCTATGGCGGTGCTCACCACCGCGCTGCGCGCCCTGGCCACCGGCGAGCCTCCCGACGCCGGCACCGACCCGGTGCTGGGCGAGCTCACCGACGAGCAGAGCAGTCAGCTCGTGGAGCGTTGCACGGCAGCTCCCGAGTGGCGCGAGCGCGCCTGGAACATCCAGGAACACCTGAGTCCCTTCGAGGGGTTGGGCGCCCGCGCTGAGGACGAGCCCTACGCCCAGATCAAGATCATCGCCGCCGACCGGGGCTCGGGAGAGTACGCGCACCGCGCCTACGGCGTCTACGCCTTGGAGGCACTGGGGACCCTCCTCGACCGCCGCGCCCAACGCGGCGGGGCGCGCCCCTGGGAGCACACGATCGTCGTCTGTGGCGCCGACGCGCTGCCCGACATCGACGTCCGGCTGCTGGTGCAGTCGGCGACGCGGGCCGGCGCCGGCGTGGTGCTCACCTTCCGCGAGACCAACGACGACATCGCCAGTTGGCTCGGCGCCGACAACTGCGTGCCGGTGGTGATGCGCCAGCCCGACCTCGCCTCGGCGGAGCGGGCAATGGAGCTGTTGCGTGAGGCAGGACCCCTGCGGCTGCATCGGCTCACCGAGGTCATCGGGGAGGCGCTGACCGACTCGCTGTCCGACGGCTACACCACCGATCCCGCCGAGAGCGTCACCACGGGCTTGCCCGCCCGCCCCGGAAAGCGTGCCATCGCACCGCTCGACCTGGTGCGCCACATCAAGGCCGCGACCGTGTGGGGACGCGCCACCGCACAGGCCGCCGACATCGACGACCCCGCCGAGACTGAGGGTGCGCACGTCCGTGATCTGCGGATCGATCTCACCAGCCTGCGCGACCTGCCCACCACGGCCGCGATTGTGGGAAGCGGGGCCGAGGCCGTCCTCGCCGACGTCAACCCCGGCATCCTGACCTTGAGCACGGCCACCCTCGCCACCGTCGACGATCAGAATCCGCAGCGGCTGGCCGAGCAGGCCCCCGCCGATGCCGCCGATCTCCCGCCCAATCTGGGGCCGCCTCCCGAACAGTGGGACTGGCGTTCCTCGCGGCAACGGGCGTGACACCCGTCATTGGCCGGCGTTGCCCGTCCCCGCTACGCATGGCTGCGAAACACACTGCGACATGGCAGGATGCTGCGGATACAGCGCGCTACAGGGCCGCGGCGCCATCCGATCGCCCCGTGCTCTGAGCCCGCCCGCGTGGCTGAGCGTGTCGAAGCCCCGTGACGAGCAATAGGCTTGGACGCACGCGGCTACGGCTGGGCAGTCAGCCGCAGCGGTCGGATGGACGAGGTCACAGCTCCTTTCCCGGAGGCCCGGACCCCCGTTCCGGGCGCCGTTTCGATTTCCAGCGAAGTGGGGACCATGAGCGAACTTCCCTTGCGTGCCCAGTTTGCCGCCGCACTGGGCAAAGGCGCGGCGACACTGTCCCGCGCGACCGGCCGCGGCGACGGCTCGGTCATCGGCGGTCGGATCGCGCTCAAGGTCGAGCCGGACCTGCTGACCCAGTTGGCGCGTGACAAGCGCCTCACCTTGGTCAGCGCAACCAACGGCAAGACCACCACGACCCGGCTGATCGCGTCGGCTCTGCGCGAGCTCGGTGACGTCGCCACCAACGAGCACGGCGCGAACATGCCCACTGGGCATATCACAGCCCTGTCCAACAGCCCCGAGGCGCGGTTCGGCGTCTTGGAGGTCGACGAGAAGTACCTGCCGCTCGTGTTGCAGCAGAGCCAAGCCGAGTTCGTGGTCCTGCTGAACCTCAGCCGCGACCAGATGGACCGCGCCTCCGAAATCAACCTGCTCGCCAAGAAATGGCGCGAGGCACTGGCCAAGACGGACACGCGCGTCATCGCCAACGCCGACGACCCGCTGGTGGCCTGGGCGGGACTGGGGGCCCACCACGCCACATGGGTCTCGGCGGGACAGCGGTGGAAGGAGGACTCCTGGTGCTGTCCCGAATGCGGCGGCCACCTCAAGCGCGAACCCGAACCGCACTGGGAGTGCCCCGAGTGCGGCCTGCGTCGCCCCGAAGCCACGTGGGAGGTCGACAACAGCGTCGATGTGGTCACCGCCCCCGATGGCCAGCGGCTCCACCTGCAATTGAACCTGCCCGGTGACGCCAACCGCGCCAACGCGGCGATCGCGATGGCCACCGCCGCGGCCTATGGCATCCGTCCGGATCAGGCGCTGCCGCGGCTGCGCCAGATCCAGTCGGTGGCCGGCCGCTACACCTCCATCGTCACCAACGGGGTCGAGGTACGGCTGCTGCTGGCCAAGAACCCCGCCGGCTGGCTGGAGTCGTTCGCTGTGCTCGACCCGCCGCGGGTTCCGGTCATTCTCTCGGTCAACGCCCAGATTCCCGACGGCAAGGACACCTCCTGGTTGTGGGACGTCGACTACACGGTGCTGCGCGACCGCCGCGTGTTCATCATGGGCGAGCGCCGCACCGACTTGGCGCTGCGCCTGGAGACCGACGAAGTCGCCTTCGAGGTGGCCACGCGCGTCGACGAGGTCGTCGCGCGGCTCAAGGCCGAACAGCCCGACATCACCAAGGTCGACGTGATCGCCAACTACACCGCTTTCCAGCAGATCCGTACGGCCTACGGCCGCGTCCAGTAGGAGGGGCACTCATGAGCGACACCAGCAGCACGCTGCGGATCGTGTGGATCTACCCCGACCTCCTCAGCACCTATGGCGACCAAGGCAACGCTTTGATCCTCAGCCGGCGCGCCCGGCTGCGGGGGATCGACACCGAGATCAGCCACGTCCACTCCAGCGATCCGGTGCCGGTCGAAGGCGACGTCTACCTTCTCGGCGGGGGAGAGGACCGTCCTCAGATCCTCGCGGCCGAGCGGCTACGCTCCGACGGCGGTCTCAAGCGCGCGGTCGAGCGGGGGGCGACGGTCCTCGCCGTGTGCGCCGGCTACCAGATCATCGGCGAGTCCTACGGCGACGACGATGACAACCCGCTGCCGGGCGTGGGCATCCTCGACATCCACAGCGGGCGTGGCGAGACCCGAGCCGTCGGCGAGATCGTCGCCGACATCGTTCCCGAACTGGGCGGCGGCCGGATCACCGGGTTCGAAAACCACCAAGGCCGCACCACCATCGGCCCGAGCGCCCGGCCGCTGTCGCGCACGGTCATCGGTATCGGCAACGACAACCAGACCGAGGGCGCCTACCAGGGGCACGTGCTGGGCACCTACCTGCACGGTCCGGCGCTCCCGCGCAACCCGGGCCTCGCCGATCTGGTGCTGCGGCTGTGCGTGGGCGAGATCGCTCCCCTACAGCCCTCGTGGGGGGAGAAGCTCCACGAGGAGCGGCTGGCCGCCGTGATGTAGTCCGCCCCGCTCGGCACGCCCGCGGTGCCTGGCGCGGCCACCGTGGCCTGTCCCGGTGGTTCGCCAGCGCCGCCCGTGTCGCTCCCGCCCGCTTCCGGGGACGCCTCACAGTTGTGGAGCGGTCCTGGATCGGGCGGGTCGGCTCAGCGGGGCGCCGCTGTGTTTGTCGGCGAGCGGGCTGGGGAGGGTGACGTCGGTCGCTCGTGCCTCGATCGCTTCGCGATCTCGGCAGCCTAAAAGGGGCGCGGTGGCTGGGGTGTGGCCGCAAACGACCCAGGCGGCCCCCGGGGTGAGTAAACACCGCTACAGCCCGGGATACGACCATGGGTCCCTTCCCCGGACGCAACACCAGGTTGCGGCGAGCATTTTAGGCATGCTGCCCAGGGGTGGAGGGGTGGCTTCCCGGGGGGTGGGTGTCAGGTTGCGGCGAGCACTCCATGGGGCAGCCCGCCTCCGGGGCTGCCGAGATCGCGCAGCGATCGAGGCGCGAGTGATGGGAAACAATCACGCGCCCTCCTCAGCCCCGACCCACACGGCGTCCCAGGCCCGCCTGGGCGGAAAGACGGTCCCCGGGATGTCGCTGTGCTGCCCGCGCACGGGGACGGTCTCGGCGTGTACACGATCGTCCGGGGCCCGCCCGTGTGCTCTTTGCGCGGAGGCGGTGGTTGGCGGGGCGGGCCACTCCGCCTCGGGGAGTGCGCCGCTTCTGGGCGCTGGAGCGGTTTTCCCGTGGCGGCGCCCCGCTCGTGAAGGCCGCCGAGCGCGGCCTCAGGGGTGGCGTACGTTCCGGCCCAGCCGTTCGCGCGCCACAGCGGCCAGGCTCGCCGAAATGGCGCGCAGGGCCGGGTTGCGCAGGGTGCCCGTGCGCGCGGCCAGCGAGATGGAGCGGGTCACCGGGTCACCGGCCAGCCGGCGGACCACGATGTCGGTGTCACCGGGCTCCAACGCCATCTCCGGCACCAGCGCCACGCCCAGGCCCGCCCGCACCAAAGCGATGATCACGGTGTAGTCGTTGCTGGCGTAGTCCACCCGAGGCGCGAACTCCGCCGCTGCGCACGCCTGATCCAGCGCCGCCCGGCCGGAGGTGTCGCTGTAGGCGCTGATCCAGGGCTCCTCGGCCAGCGAGGCGAGTTCGATCGGCTCTTCGCCCACCCGGTGATCTGGCGGGAGCGCCACCACCAGCGACTCGGCCACCAGACGGGTGAGCGTGATCCCGGAGGTGTCAAAGGGCGGCAGCATGTCGTACTCGTAGACCAGGGCCAGGTCGGTGTCGTGGCCCCGCAGCGCCACCATGCTCTCGGGAGCTTCGCGCTCGTCCATCACGATCCGCAGATCAGGGTGGCGGTGCCGGCACCGCGCCACGGCCTCAGGCACCACCGATCGCGCCACCGTGGGAAAGGCCGACAGCCGCACTGGTCCCGTCACCGAGCCCACGAGCTCGGCCAATTCGGATTCAGCCTCCTCCAAGCCGGTGAGCAGCCGCTCGGTGTGGGACACCAGCAGCCTGCCCGCATCGGTGATGCGCAGTCGCCGCCCCTCGCGCACGAACAGCGTCACCCTGGCCTCCCGCTGGAGCTGAGCGAGCTGCTGCGACACTCCCGACGGGCTCATGGCGAACTTCTCGGCCACTGCCGTGACCGTCTCCCGGTTGGACAACTCGTAGAGCAACCGGAGCCGACGCATATCAAACATGCAGTTCAGCTTAATGACATCTGAAAAAAACGTTGCTGGACTGTATTCAGTTGCTCCCGCCACCATGGGGGCATGACGGCGACCGTGGACCTCGCAGCGCGGGAGGCAGCTCCCCGCGCCCCCTCAGAACTGGAGCTGCGTCTCTTGGCCACCAGGGCCGAGATGGAGCGCCGCGATCTCGCGGCGCTCCTGCTCGTCTCGCCCGAGAACCTCTACTATCTGCTAGGTCTGGACTACCAGGGCTACTTCGCCTTCTCGCTGCTGCTCCTGCCGCGCGAGGGACAGCCGGTGCTGGTCACCCGCGCCATGGAGGCCCCCACCATCCGCGCCCGTGTTCCGGGCTGTCGCCATCTGCCCTTCCACGACGGCCAAGATCCCGTCACGATCGTCGCCGAGGCGATCCGCTCCACGGCGCTGTCCGGAACGGCCGTGGGAGTCGAGGACACCGCGATGTTCTTCCCCCCGGCGATCTGGGCGCGGCTGCGCGCCGAACTGCCCGGCCTGGAGTGGGTGAGCGCCGGCGACATCCCGCAGCGACTGCGCGAGATCAAGTCCGCGGCCGAACTCACCCACGTGCGCCGGGCCGCCGCGCTGTCCACCAGTGCCATGAACGCCGGCATCGCCACGATCGCTCCCGGCGCCCCCCAGCCGCGGGTCGCCGCTGCCGTGTACCACGCCATGATCTCCCAAGGCAGCCAGCAGCCCGGCTTCGCGCCCCTCATCCGCCCCACCGCGATCCTGCAACAGGAGCACGTCACCTGGGATGACGAGGTCGTCTCCGCCGGCGATGGCCTGTTTTTGGAGCTGTCGGCCGCCGTGCGCCGCTACCACGCGCCGTTAAGTCGCACGCTCTACGTCGAGCGCGCCCCCGCAGAGGCCACCATCGCCCACGACGCCGCCCTGGCCGGTCTTAGGGCCATCACCGCCGCGCTTCGCCCCGGCGTGGCTCTCAGCGCCGTCTATGCGGCCTGGGCTGAGGCTGTCAACCAGGTCCACCCCCAGATCGGTGCGCTGCCGCGTCACCACTGCGGCTATCTCGTGGGCATCGGGTTCCCGCCGAGCTGGGTCGGCGGCGGCGAGGTCCTGGGCATCAGGCCCGACACCGACCGTGTCGTGCGCACCGGTATGACCTTCCACGCCATGTCCTGGGTGCAAGAACCCACCGGCTACGTCATGTCCGACACGGTCGCGGTCACCGAAAACGGCTGCGAACTGCTCACCGACGTCTCGCGCGAGTTCACCGTCGTCGGCGACACTCAGGCAAAGGAGGCGACAGCGTGAAGATCACCGGTATCCGGGCAACGCCGGTCGCGGTCCCGTTCGGTACCGACGAGATCTGGGCGTTCGGCCGGCGCCGCGGCCAGGTCAGCGTCATCGTCGAAGTCGACACCGACGACGGGCTCACCGGCATCGGCGAGGCGGCGGCCTACCCCTCCACCGATGTGGTGCTGGCCGCGTTGGGGGCCATCGAACCCCTGGTCGTGGGGGAGAGTCCGCTTAACGTGGAGCGCGTCGCCAAACGTGTCGAGGTCGTGGGCACCTGGCACCACATGAAAAACACCAGCCCCGCCCTCGCCGCGGTGGACATGGCCTGCTGGGACATCATCGGCAAGGTCTGCGGCCAACCGCTGGTCACCCTGTTCGGCGGGCGCTTCCGCGACAGCGTCGACTTCTTCTACTACGTCTCGGGAGCCGACCTCGACGAGCTCACTGAGCGCGCCCGCCAAGGCGTCAAGGAAGGGTTCACCACGCTCTACCTCAAGGTCGGCTCGACCAGCGTGGCCGAGGACGTCGAGCGGGTCGCCGCGGTCCGCGCCGGAGCCGGCCCGGACGCCGGTATCCGCATCGACGCCAACGAGGCGTGGTCGCCGGCCACGGCCATCCGGGCCCTGCGCAGCATGGCCGACTACGGCCTGGAGTTCGCCGAGCAGCCCGTCTCGGGCCGCAACCTCAGCGAGATGGCCTACGTACGGGGGCGCGTCGACACCCCACTGTTGGCCAATGAAGCGTCGTGGACCCGGTTCGACCAGTTGGAGGTGATCCGCCACGGCGCGGCCGACGCGGTCTCAGTCGACAACCAGATGGACGGCGGGCTGCTCAACCTCAAGCGTTCGGCCGGCATCTGCGAGGCCGCCGGCCTGCCGGTCGTCAAGCACAGCCTCGGCGAACTCGGTGTGGCGCTAGCCGCGTCCCTGCACGTTATGGCCGCCACCCCCAACTTCGTGCACGCCAACCAGTGCTACGCCTCGCTGCTGGCCGACGACGTCATCACCGAGCCGCACCGCTACCGCAACGGGGGACTCACGGTGCCCGAAGCGCCCGGTCTTGGCGTCACCCTCGACACCGACAAAGTGGCCACCTACGCCGAGGCCTACGCACGCGACCCCCGCGGCTACGCCTTCCACGACCAGGACAAACTCAGCGCAGCCCCGGCGATCCCGCGCATCTAAGGCGGGGCGGCCACCCAGCCAACGAGCACACTCCGAAAACCGGTCCAGGCGCCCCACCTCACCGCCGCGCACGATCCGTCAGGGGAGCGAAGGCGCCACCAGACCCGGGCAGGGGCGGCCACGCGGACAGCTCGTGGCCGGTGACCCTCCCCTTCCCGGGGGCACAGCTCCCGCCGTGCGCGGGCGGCGGGAGCACCACACCTAAGCCGGCCGACGACGCAGATTGATCTGGGCGTTCGCCCCAGTATCGGGGGAGACGACCACCTCTTGGGCCGCCGCGATGCCGTCGACGACGAACTCGGCGTCCACCGGGACGTTGCGCTTGACCAGCCCCAAAGCGATCGGGCCGAGTTCGTGGTGGCGTGCCGACGACCCCACGAACCCCACCGAGCGCCCGTTCAGCTCGACGGCGGCGCCGCGTTCGGGCAACCGCTCGGCCATACCGTCAAGGTGGAGCAGCACTAGGCGGCGCGGTGGTCGGCCCAGGTTGTGCACCCGGGCGACCGTCTCCTGCCCGGGGTAGCACCCCTTCTCCAGGTGCACGGCCGTGCCGATCCAGCCCATCTCGTGGGCGATGGCGCGCTCGTCGGTGTCGAGGCCCAGCCGGGGCCGGTGCGCGGCGATCCGGTGCGCCTCGTAGGCCCACAGTCCGGCCGGACGCACCCCCGCCTCGGTGAGCCGCTGCGCGGTCTCCTCCAGCGCGACTGCGGGCAGCAGCAGGTCGGTCTCGCGGGCGGTGCGCCTCAGGACCACGTCGTCGAGGGCGTCGATCACCTCGCGCGCCCGCGTCTCGCGCTCGGGACCGGCGAGCGTGAGCACGGCACGTTCCTCGCTGATGTCGGCGACCTCGACGCGGAGCATGAACCGCATCGAGTCCAGGAACGCGGCGAGATCGGCGGCCGTGCCGGGCTCGACGTGGGCCCACACGGCCTCGTCGTCGGTGACGATCGACATGTGGTGGCGGATGTGGCCGTTGGTGTCCATCACCAGGGCCTCGGTGGCGGTCCCCGGCGCGGTTCCCTCCAGGTACTGGCTGGTCAGACTGTGCAGCCAGGACAGCCGGTCGGGCCCGGTGACGCGGACCACGCCGCGGTTGCCGCGGTCGACCCACCCGGCGTCGCGCTCCAGCGCACGTTGCTCGTGGACGGGCTCTCCGTAGTGGGCGGCGATGTCGGCGTCGGGCGGATCGGCGGCCACGGCACCGGGGTGCTTCAGCAGCGGCGAACTCATACCACCGAGCCTATGCGCATCGGCCGGCCGTTACCTCGTCCCGGGGCACCTCCGCTCCAATGCCCCCAAGCTAAGGCGCCTCAACCGTCCTCGCCGCGACAGTTCGCGCACCGCCCGTGCACCGTCAGGTGCTTGGCGTCGGCCTCGAACCCCACGGTGTCGCGCAGCGAGTCGACGAGGGGCGCCGCCACCTCCAGGCTGATGTCGGAGACGGTGCCGCAGCCGCGGCAGACCACGTGCAGGTGGTCCGCCTCCTCGGCGAGGTGGTAGGCGGTGCACCCCTGGCCCAGATGGGTGTGGCTGACCAGTCCAGCGCGTTCGAGGACGTCGAGCGTGCGGTAGACCGTCGAGAGGTTCACCCCGGAGGCCGTCTGCCGCACTCGGGCGCAGATGCTGTCGGGGGTGGCGTGTTCCAGTTCGCTGATCGCGTCCAACACGAGCTGGCGCTGCGGCGTCACCCGGTAGCCCAGCGAGCGCAGTTCTTCGCGCCACGTCCGCGATGTCTGCGACATGGCACCGAGTCTATGTTTATCGCGACAGTGGTGGGCCGGTGGTGGCCCACCGGAGTCCATGCTCACGCGCGACTCTCGGTCCGAGAGGGTCTCCGAAAAAACATTTGCCCCCTGCGCCGCGGCCGACGTAGCGTCATAAGCACGCGGGAAAGGAGGTGGTCCTAACAGTGAATGCTTATAGGACTCGCGAGGTGTCCGCCCGTTAGGGCAGCGGCATCGCCTGATTCGCCCTAGCGAATCCACAGTGGACACCCGGACCCCCGGGCGGCCGGCCCAGTCCAGCCGGCCCCGCCGCGCGCGGCGGAGTTAGGCCCGGGGGTCTGTCCTTGCCACCGGCGCCGACTCGTCCTCCCGCCCCGTCTGCCCTGCGGTTCCCGCCGGCCGTGGCGCCGGGCGGGCTATCCGGCGCGCTTGAGCTGAGCCGACATGTACGACTGGAGTTCGTGGCCGCGCGCCGCGAGGTCCCAGGCATAGCCCAGCGTCTCGCGGTTCTCGCCGAACAGGCCGTACAGTCGGTGTCCGGCGGTCGTCTGCATACCGGTCTCCGTGCGGGTCACAAGGTCGGTGTAGAGCTCGACCCGGTAGGCGAAGATGTTGCCGAGATAGACCTCGCTGAAGCCCTCCGGGTGCGACAACAGCACCTCCACGTGTACGGGCGGCGAGTCCGGGGTGGCCGCTACCTCTTGCTCCCCGTCCCCTTGCTGGGGCGGTCGAACCCGCCAATACCCCGATTCGGCAGTGACAAAATCCCCAAGTGACCCATCCTCTCGGATTCGCCACACACGGCTCCGGTAGGTCAGGTACGGTTCGCCATCGTGTGTAAATTCGACCTCCTGGCCAAACCGGAACTCCTCCATGTCGGGATAGCCGGCGACGCCCACTCCCTCCCAGCGGCCAAGCAGGAACGACAGTTTTTCCAAATCCGGGTGCACCTCAGGCTGCATAACCCCCGAGACTAGCTCCGTGAGCGCACCGCCCCGTACGTGGCGGGCCGCCGCCGATCCGGTATGTCAGGCTGTGTCCGGCCGTGACCATTCGCCGTCTGTGACCGCACCGCCGTTGTCAATCTGTTATTAGCGCGGCCGTTGGACGTGTCGGGTATCACGGGGCGCAACCATGGCAATCCGGCCATCCGCGGGCGGCGCGGCCAGCCGTGAGTACCGGCCACGGCCGTCGCGGCGCGATGCCAACGGACACTGGCCGCCGCAAACCACGAGCTAAGTCGGCAGATGATCAAGCAACGATCGATGACCTCCACGGATGAAGACAAGCGAAGAGAAGAGGCGGAGTAGATGCTGGAGTTCGGGATAGCCCTCCTGATCGGCGCGGCCGTCCTGGCGCCTCTGACGGTCATTCTGGTCCGCCGCTGGCTGTCCCAGCGCGCCTTCGCCGCGATACGCCCGACCGCCCTGACCCGCTTGGTCGGCCAGCAGGTGACCCTCACCGGCACGGCGGTGGCCGGCCCCGCCGGTGAGACCGAGTCGCGCCTGGCCCGCGTCGACTGCGTGTGGCAGGGCCACGATGTGCTTCGGCACTACTGGCAGTGGGCCGACCCTGACGGCAGCGGCGAACGGGTGCGGGTGCGCCGGTGCGACTCCATCGCCGAATACAGTTCCCCCGAACCGTTCGGCATCGTCGGAGCGGGCCGGGCCGGCCGGCGCGAGACCACCCCTGTCCTCGTCATGCCCCAAGACGCCGACCTCAACGGGGTTCACATGTGCCTCCAACGAGTCGTGGGCCGTCCACAGCAGGGTGTCCCCGCTCCCGCCGACGACCTGCTCGGCCGGGTCAAAGGCCGCATTTCGGGAGTGTTCCGGGGCGAGACCATCGAGTTCGAGTATCGCGAGTGGGTGCTGCGCAGCGGCGATCCGATCGTCGTCCACGGTCGGGTGGAGCTTCGTGACGGCCGTCCGGTGATCGTGGCCCCGCCGGAGGGCCGCGTGCGTATCGAACACGACGCCCCCCGCGATGTTGCCCCCGCCCCCGCCGCCGCCAACGCCCTCCTGGTCGGCGGTGGCGCCATCGCCTCGGTGGGCGCCGGCCTCATGCTGACCCTCATCGCCGGGTGAGGCCGCCGCCAAGAGGCACGGACGGGCGGGAGGGGCGTCCCACTGCACTACGCTGGCCGCTATGACCCGTTCGTTGGTGATCAAGGCCACCGCCGGTGACGATGCTCCGGAGCGGTGCAACCAAGCCTTCACCGTCGCCGCGGCAGCCGTAGCCGGCGGCGCGGATGTCTCCCTGTGGCTTACCGGCGAGGCCAGTTGGTTCGCTGTGCCGGGGCGAGCCGAGCAGTTCACCCTCCCGCACGCCGTTCCGATGCGCGAGCTGCTCGATGCTGTCCTCGCGGCGGGGCGCGTCACCGTATGCTCCCAATGCGCGGCCCGCCGCGAGCTGACTGAGGCGGATCTGATCGCCGGTGCCCGCATCGCCGGCGCCCCGACCTTCGTCGAGGAAATCACCGGCGAGGGCGTGCAGGCCCTCGTGTACTAGGTTCTGTTGTCCGGACGGCTGGGGTGCGGGACCGTAGGGATGTTCTCCGTCGGCCGGTGCCTCGATCGCTTCGCGATCTCGCCGGCCTGGGGCGACAGCGGAGGCGCTCACCCGCGTGCGCCCACCGCCGGTCCTCGCCGCCCGTCCAAAAACACCAACCTCGTCCGGCCACCGTGGCCTGGTGGGTCGGGCGGGCCGGTCAGCTCTCCAGCAGCACCGTGAACGGCCCCTCGTTGGTCAGCGACACCGACATCTCGGCCCCGAAAACCCCGGTCTCGACGTGGGCTCCCAAGCCGCGCAGCTCCTTGACCACGGTCTCAACCAGCGGCTCGGCCACCGGCCCCGGCGCAGCGGCCTGCCACGTCGGCCGGCGGCCCTTACGGGCGTCGCCGTAGAGTGTGAACTGGCTGATCACCAACAGCGGCGCGGCGATGTCGGAGCACGACTGCTCCTCTGGCAGCATCCGCAGCGTCCAGAGCTTACGCGCGATGCGCCGCGCCTGCTCCTCGGTGTCCTCGTGCGTCACGCCCACCAGAGCCAGGATTCCCGGGCCGTCGATAGCGCCGACGACGGTCCCGTCGACGGTCACGGCGGCGTGGCTGACGCGCTGGGCGACCACTCGCATAGCTGGTCTCTTCCTAACTCAGGTAACTGAGCGTCTTGAACTGCCTGGTGTTGGAGATGACACCGGACAGCGTCAGGGTGAAGGTCTTGATGGAATCGGCGAAGTCGTCGATGTGCCAGTCTCGCGGCCCCCGATACCACACCAGCTCGTCGCCCTCCGCAGGGGCCGAGCCGGCGCGGGCTAGCAGTTGCGCCCACCGGTCGACGTCGTCGAAGATGATCGCGTAGGGCAGGTAGCGCGAGAGCACCGCTACCCGCCGATCCGCCGGCACGTCCTCGCCGTTGGTGCGCAGCAGGTAGGTGCGAAACCCCAGGGTGTGGGCGAACACCGCGCTGCCCAGCTTGGTCTTGGCCGGCATGGACTGTGCGCCCACCGTCACCGCCGCGCCCGCGATGATGACCGCCAGCCCGGTGAACGCCGCGTAGGTGAAGATCGCGAGCAGAACGGTCGCGACCACGCCCACCCCAGTGAGCGCGATGCCCATACTGGTCCACCGGTTGCGCTCCAGGTTGGGGCGGCGCGCGAACCACTTGAGCCGGACCATGTCGCGGTAGAGCTCATCGCGCACCCCGGCCAGGCGCAGCGCGAACCCCTCCGACAACTGCGAGAGCCGCACCTCGTCACCGGCGTGGAACAGCGCATCCAACAGCAGTCGCTCGTAGCGCATCAGCGGGTCCTCAGGCGGCGAGGGCAGCCGGGTCAGCAGCCAGTCGAACGAGGAGCTCCGCTCGTGGGGCAGCTCCTCGATCGCGAGGTGGCCGCGCACGCCCAGGTCCACGACAGAGGCGGTGATGTCGACGACGTCGGCTTGTTCGTCGACGAGGGTTCCGATCTGGCCCGGGTGGACGTCGTCGGGTGGTCGGAAGCGCAGCCCGCCGTGTTCGGCGTTCGACAGCGGCGCCGTATCACCGGCCTTGGCCTCGGTGCGCAGCGCCCGCTCGTCACGCCCCCGCACCCTGATGAGCAGCACCAGCCCGCCCACCAGCACGAGCAGCAGCAGCCCGAACACGCTGCCCGTCAGGGGAGTGATCGCGAACGCCGAGGTCAGTGACCAGGTGCGGGCCAGTATGGGGGCGTCGGGGGCGGTACCGGGCGGGTAGCCCACGACGATGCTGAGCATGTGTCCCGGCGCCATGTCGGTCTGCATGAAGCGGGCGATGAGCGCTTGGTGGCTGCCCATGTCGGAGGAGGCACAGTAGATGGAACTCCGCGGATCTCCCGCCGCACATGACAGCGCCAGCGGCGGGGCGTCGGCAGTGACGGTGACGGTCGTCTCGCTTACCGCGGCGCTGTAGCCGCCGACCGCCACCCACTCCATCTCCACGCGGTCACCGATGCGGCTCGTACTGCCGCGGACCTCGTACTCCAGGATCACCTGCTCGGCTGAGTCGGTGAGCAGCTCCACATCGAGCGTCTGCTCGTGCTCGGTGGTCGTGGTCTCCACCGTCGCACCGTCCCCGGTGCTCGCCGCGATGTGGTTCATCTCCCAAAGCCGGTCATGACCGTCGTCGTAGGGCTCACGGGTGACGAAGGTGCGTGTGAACCGCTCCGGTGGGTCGGCGCCGAAGCTGATCGTCTCCCGAGCGCGCAGCACCCCCGATTTCTCAAGGACAAGCTCGATGGCGTTGTCGATGCCCGAGCCGTTACCGTGACCGCCGGGTTCGGCGTGGGCCGCGGGCGGGGCCGGGCTCTCCTCAAGGGGAGGGGCGGCGCTGCTCTGGGCTGCGGCGCCGGTGGCAAGCCCCGCTACCGACAGCAGTCCGAGCCCGGCCACAATCGTCGGGCGCATACGTCTAACCCAGCCCATGGCGAGAGAGCCTATCCGTTCCCCGGAAGGGCCTTTCGCGTTCCTCCGTCGCAGACGGCTGAGGGTCGGTGGTGTCAACGGTGTCGTCCGTACCGGTGATAATCGGGAAAATCATCCGTGGCCGTCCCCACAATGGCTCTTCTCACTGCGGGTGGGAGCATTCCCATCGGTGCCGCGGGGTGCGGTCTGCGGGCGAAAACCACACGAGGTACGAGAACGGTGGTGTTATGGAGGCGGGCAGCCGAGAAGACGCGCGTGACACCTACGCACTGCCTTCCTACGCGCGCAAACCACGCAGACGGTTGAGCATCGGCGTGGGGGCCGTCATCGCCTTCGGCCTGGGCGCGGTCGGGCTCGCCGGTTTCCTCACCGTCGCCGCCCTCATCGAGCCCTCCGGAGAGCACGGCCGGCCCGTCGCGTCGAGCGGCCTGCCTGGGGGGAACACGGCGCCGGTGGAGGAGACGGCAGAGGAGACCGACGGAGCCGAGGAGCCCACCGGGACCTCCGACACCGGCGACGTCCTCTCCGGCAACGCCCTCTACACCACCGGTGAACTGGTCGAGGTGGCCTGCCCGGCGCCCAGCGTCGACATCGAGGACGCGGCCTCGATGGAGCGGTTCCTCCACACGATGACCACCTGCATGGACCGGTCGTGGTCCCAACAGTTCGACGACGCCGATCTGGAGTTTCAGGCTCCCAACCGGATCTACTGGTACGCCTCCGGGCAGAGCCCGTGCGGCAAATACCCCTCCCAAGGCACCGCCGCCTTCTACTGCCAGGCCAACAGGGGGCTCTACCTGGGCGTCAAAAACATCGTGCACAAATCCGGCCACAACGGTAATCCTGAGGCCTATACCTTCCTCCTCAGCCACGAGTACGCTCATCACGTGCAAAGCGAGGCGGGCATCCTCGGCCACTACCACGCCGGACGCGGCGCCGAAAGCGTGGTGAGCTCCCGCGACGCCTGGACGCGCAAAAGCGAACTCCAGGCCAACTGTCTTGGCGCAGCGTTTCTCGGTTCGATTCGCGCGAGTTTTCCCATTGGATCGGACGAGGAGGCGAATATCCTCGAAGACGCGGAACGACGTGGCGACTTCACCGACGCCGACCGCACGCATGGATCGCCGCGCAACAGCCGCCTGTGGACCGCGCACGGGATGGATCGCCGGGACCCGGCCTCCTGCAACACCTGGCAGGCCCGCAGCGACTTGGTCCAGTAACGCCGATACGGCACGTGTCGAGTTGACGGGAGCACAGCGGGGATCGTGGAGCGTGACGACAGCCAACGTCCTGAAGGGCGGCCACCTCGCGTGCGCTCGACGCGGGGACGACGTCGCCGGGGCCGGCGGCACCGCCCGCTGCTCCATGTCCTCCTCGCGGTCGCCTTCGTGGCGGCGGCTGTATTCGCGTCGAGTATGGCCGTCCGCGACGAGCACGGTGTCTTCAACGTCGCCACGCAGACCGCAACAACCCCCGAGCCCAGTGTCGCCGAGGGCAACGGGCACGCTGGCGGGGTGCCCAGGGAGGCCCCCAGTGGCGACGAGGAGTCCAGCCTGCCCGACCGGCCCTCGGGGGAGCGGGCGCTGCGCGCCAACCCGCTCTACGCCACCGGCCGGCTGTCCCCCCTCCCCTGCCCGGCCCCCGAGGTGCAGGTGGACGACCCGGCCGCCATGGAACGTTTCCTGTACCTCATGACCGACTGCCTCGACCAGGTCTGGGAAACCCAGTTCGCTAAGGCGGGGCTCTCCTTCCAGCCGCCCGAACGAGTCTTTTGGACCCAGCCCGGCACCAGCCCCTGCCGGGACTACCCCTCCTCAGCCGGGGCCTTCTACTGCCAAGCCAGCCAAGGCCTCTACATCGGGGTCTCCGACGTGGTGAAGAAGTGGAACGGCGCCGAAAACAGCGTCGTCTACGCCTCACTCCTCGCCCACGAGTACGGCCACCACGTGCAGGCTCAGTCCGGGCTGCTGGAGTACTACCACGACCAGCGCAGCCAAGAGCCCACCGTCGTCGACCGCAACGCCTGGACCCGCCGCGGCGAGCTCCAAGCCAACTGCCTGGCCGGCGCGTTCCTGGGCTCCATCTCCGCTAGCTACCCCCTCGACGCGGCCGACCGCAGCGCCGTTCTCGACGATGCGGCTGCCACCGCCGACCGGGAGAACAGCCCTCCCAGCGAGCGCACGCACGGTTCAGCCGCCAACAGCGTCATGTGGACCGAGCACGGCATGCGCTACCAAAGTCCCGGGGCGTGCAACACCTGGAACGTCGAGGCCGACCTCGTGTCTTGACCGGTTAAACGGAGGTAGCGACGTTCCCCCGAGAGAGCCGTCCGTGACCGGGTGAAGGGCGGCCTGTCCCCCGCGGGTGCCCAGCATGGGCGACAGGTCGCACAGCCACCGGCCGAGACAGCCCTGCCTTCGTAAGGGCGGCGCCATGTCCGCCTCGTGTGCCCGCACCACTTCCGGGTACGGCTCGCCTCGCCGGTGATGGAGCGCCCGGTCCGATCCCTCGCCCCGCCGGTGGGCTTGCCTTGCTCTCACCCCCTGGGGCTTGCGGCGGGATATGGCTGTGGCCTGAGGGGAGCATACGGGGTTTCCCGTCGCTCGCGCCGCGATCGCGGCAGCCTGGGGTTGGGCTGTGGGCACGGTGGGGTGGGATGGGGACGCGGCTCAATGCCCTCTGGGACGACCTCGGCCACCACCCCCGGAAAAGAGTGCCGACCACCGCTGCATCCGCCCACAGCACCGTCGTGTGGCAGTCGTGCTGTGGGCGGTAGTGGTGTCTTGGGAGGTAGCACCGTCGTGTGGCAGCGGCGCTCCGCGTGACAGTGATATTGCGCGAAAGTGGTCTCCTGGCCGGCAGCGATATCGCGCACGGTAATGACGTTCCGTTACTCCTATGGCGGTCCGTGTCGTTTCTGCTTGCTCCCAGCGGTGCCCCGTAGGACTGCCGAGATCGCGAAGCGATCGAGGCACGAGCGAACAGCACCCTCTCCAGACCCGGGCAAACGCCAGCCTCCACTACGACCCGCCCGCCAAGACCACCGAGACCACGCAACGATCCAGACACGAGCCAACACCTCCACCGTTGCCCACCGGAAACCAGGTGGCCACCCATGGTTTTTCCGGCAATGGTGTGTAAAGATCCGCCATGTGTCCCCCTCTGGCCTCCAACGCACGTCACGACAGCCCGGTGCGCCCCCGTCGGGCTGTACGAAACGTGCTGCTCCCGCCGCCGCGTCGGGCCCGCCCCGGCCGATGCGGGCCGCTACCGCCCCCACCCCAAGAACGGAGCTGTAGCCATGGCCGACGAACGCGCGATCGAACTGAGGATTCACGGTGTCAGCGGCGCCACAGCCGAGGAACTGCTCGCGGTGTCGCCCGCCGTGCGACGCGCCGGTGACCAGCTTGCCGGCTTCTTTCGCCCCCGAACCGAGAGCGACACTCACACCGTGCCCGGCGTGGACCAGGAGGCGTTCGCGTGGGGCAACCTCACCTCGGGCAGCGCCTCCCGGGCGCTGTGGCTGTTGCTGTTACCGTTCATGCTGGTCAACATGGCCTACTGGATGCGGCCACGGCGGTCCGACCAGCACGACCCGCCCGCCCACCGCGCCGCTGACGCCTGCTATGACGGGCTGGTCCGCCTCCTCGGGCTCTCGCTGACCGCGTTGCTGACCCTGGCAGCGGCCGGGGTGGGCATGGACCTTATGGCATGGCAGTGCGCCGGCTACGGTCAAGAGTGCGCCCAGTTGCGTCCCTGGCTGGGGTTCCTCTCCGCCCCAGGCGCGCCCCTGGCCGAGCCCGGCCGGGCGCTGGCCGCGGGAGCCTTACTTCCGTTACTGGTCATCGCCGTACTCTGGTCACTGTCGCGACGCACCGGCGCCGCCTACGCCGTCTCCCTGCCCCCACCCGCCGAGGAGGGGCCCACCGCCCCCTTGAGCAGCCCCGAGTTCTGGCGCAACGGCGAGACCGTGGGCCGGCTGCGCTCCGCCCACATCGCCATCGCCGCCACCACCGTCGCGGGCCTCCTGATCGCCGCGCCCCTCCTGCACGACCAGACGGCCGGCACGGTCACAGAGCTGACGACCGCCGGCAGCGCGCTCGCCGCCGCGCTCGCCCTCGTCGGCCTCGGCAGCGCCGCCGGGGTTCTCATCCCCGGCACCGGGGGGACGTGGAACCAACGCGCCACCCTCTGGTGCGCCCTCGCTCGCGACGGCGCCCTGCTCCTGCTCCTGCTCGCCGCCGGCTATGCGCTATGGCCGCGCCCGGAATGGCAAGCCTCTGGGGCGCTGCCTTTCTACACCGACGCCCTCAACATCCTCTTCGTCACTCAGTGCGTGCTGAGTGTGCTGCTGCTGGTGACGGCCTTGGTCCAGTACCGCAGTGCTCCCCCGCACGCCACCACGGCCATGCGGGGGATGTCCGGCCCGGCCACGGTGGTGTTCGGCGTCTTACTGGGCGGGGTCTTCTCCGCGGCGCTGGTCTACCAGACCGCGGGCTGGCTCGGCGGCTGCTACTACCCGGGAGCCAGCGAAGCCGGGTGTATCACGCTGCGCCCACCCAGCTCCTACGCCTGGCTGCAACTCACCTTCACACTGGAAGCCGCCCTCGCCCTCCTCTGCGGACTGTGGCTGGCAGTACTGGCCCTGTGGCGTCGCCGTAGGGCCGCCCAGGCGATCGGCCGGCGCTACGGGCGCTCCCGCACGGCTTCCCGGACCCGCGAGATCGCTTGGGCCAGGGCCCTGGCGTCGCTGCCGGAGGTCGTCCCGGCCTGTCTGACGGCGCTGCTGCTGCCTCCCGTGACACTCGTCGGCCTCGTCGGCTATGCGGCCCTCACCGGCCGGCTGGCCGCGGGAGCGCCGCACCAGGCCGGATCACAGACCAGCCCAGCGGCGATCGCGACCAACGACGCCTGGCTACAGGACGGGGTTACCGCCCTGGTAGCGGTCGGTTCGTGGCTGGGCGGGCTCTTCTTGGTCGCACTGGTGTGGGTGGGACGCAGCGCCTACCGTGATCTTCCCACCCGCCAGGCGGTGGGGGTGCTGTGGGATATCGGGACGTTCTGGCCCCGCGCCGCGCACCCGCTGGCCCCGCCCTGCTACGCCGAACGGGCCGTTCCCCAGTTGGCGACGCGGGTAGCCGCCCTCACCGGGGCCGGCACGGGCGTCATCCTGTCAGGCCACTCGCAGGGCTCGGTGCTTGCTGCGGCCACGGTCTGGCAGTTGCCGTGGCGCTGCCGCGAGCGGGTGGTGCTCCTCACGCACGGTTCACCCCTGGATCGCCTCTACGCCCGCTACTTCCCGGCCTATTTCGGCCAGTCCGCCCTGACCGAGCTGCACCAGCGGGTTACCGGCTGGCGCAATCTCTGGCGCGTCACTGACCCCATCGGGGGGCCGATCCGGCTCGGCGACACAACCGTCAAGTTCGCCACGCCCCTGCCCGACCCGCGCCACTACGGCCACCTTTCGGGCGAGGCGCTCTACCCGCCAGTGCTGCGCCACTCCGACTACACCGCCGACCCCGCCTATGCCGACGCGCTGTCGTGGGCGGCCACGACCCTCACCACGACGCAGCCGCCTAGCAGCGTCGGGTAGGTGTGCACAAGCATGAAACAGCACCACCCCGCCCGCCGGCCGGGCCGTCTCCCGGCACAGCCCCCGGCTCGCGGGCGGGGCGGGAGGGCTCAGCGGCCGTAGGGGCCGTCACCGGAGATGCCACGCACCGCCGGACGCACATCCAACAAAAAGATCAACGCGGCGATCAGGGAGAGGATCACCAGGAAGCCGCCGAAGCCGAAGACCGCCCCCAGCGACAGCACCGCTCCGACGCTGAGCAGCCCAACCCACAGCCCCTTGGTCTGCTTGTCCATAGCGGGAAACGCCTGGGCGGGGGTACGGAGGGCGTCGACCAGGGCGTACAGGGTCGTCACGAAAATCGCCAGGTAGAGGACTTGCCAGAGCAGGCTGAAAAACGACATGGCCACCACGGCAGGCACCCATCCTTACGTCAGTAGACCGGGCGGGTCTTGAGTTCGCTGGCGGGGTTCTCTTTCCAGGTTAAACGTTGCTGCCGTCGCGATCGTGCCCGAGACCTCGCCGGCAGTCCGTCATGGCTGGCCAGCGGGCGGCAATGTTATATGGGCAGGTGCCACAGGGCCAGCGTGCCCGACAGGAGAGCGACAGCGGCGGTCAACACCGCCAAGGTGGCCCGCCACGAGAGCGCTGCGGCCGGGTTGAGCAGCCGCGACACGCGCGTGACGACCTCGGGCTGGTCAACGGGCGCAGCCGCGGCCAGCGCCCCGGCCGGCACGGTGGCGGTGCCGGCGGTGCCGAACCGCATCAGCGCCATGGCCAGCTCCTTGGGGGAACGTTCCCGGCGCGCATGGTCGTCGGCGCACATTTCGATGAGCAGTGCCACAGAGTCGTAGGCGGTCTCGATCGACCGGAGCCGCGGGAACGCACGTTTGAGGGAGGAGAAGGGCAGCAGCACCAGGTCGTGGCGCTGGCGCAGGTGGGCGTGTTCGTGGGCCAGCACCGCGGCCAGCTCGTAGCGGTCGAGGACCTCCAGAGCACCGGCGCTGACGACGACCTGCGAGCGCAACATCCCCGGCAGGCAGTAGGCCGCTGCGGCCGGGTGGTCGAGGACGCGAGCACCGGGGACCTCAGGGTCGTCGCGGGCCACCAAGCGCAGCAGGTCGTGGTGGCGCCGCCGGGTACGCAACACGTGGATGAAGGAGGTGACCAGCCCCCAGAACAGCAGTAGCGCCAAGCCGACCGCAGCGATCACGGCCACCACCCGAGTCGCACCGAAGGGGGTGGCCGACAGTGCCGACACCTGCAACCCGTGGTCCATGGTGTCCTGGGCGAACGCGAGCACCCCACCGTAGACCCCCGCCTCGTAGGGGGCGAGCCCGAAAGCCAGGAGGGAGCCGATAGTGGCGGCGCCACAGGCCAAGCCCAGCGCCTGCCAGACGACGACGGCGACGTGGGGGCCGCGCGTGGGCCACGTGGCCTTACGGAGCCGTGCCGCTGCGACGAGGCAGCCAACTGCGATGGTGGCGAGTAGGGCGGCACTGACCATGCGGTTACGTCCTCGGCGGCTGGTCGGTTTCCGCGAGCGCGCGACGAAGCGCTTCGGCCTCGGGCCCGCTCATCGAACGGACAAAGGCCGCCAGAGCGGCGTCCCGATCACCTGTCTGGCCCAGCGCCTCAAACATCAGCTCAGACACGTAGCTTTCCCGGCTGGCGGCCGGGGCGTAACGCCACGCGCGACCCTCGCGGGTGCGGATCACGACGCCTTTCTTGGCGAGCCGGTCGAGTACCGTCATGACGGTTGTATGCGCGAGATCGCGGTCGGCCAACGCGCGCCCCACCTCGCGGACCGTCAACGGCTCGATCCGCTCCCAGAGTACATCCATCACCGCGCGTTCAAGATCGCCCAGCCGGTTCATGCTGTTCAGTCTACTCCCCGTAGTACTACACCTTGTAGCTACCCGAGGGTTACACTCCTCTCTCCGCACACCCTGGCCGCCCCGTCCTGCGCCATACGACAAGAGCGGGGCAGCCCCCGATCGCCGCTCCCGCCCCGCTTGCCGCGTCTCACGCCTCCAGCGGCACCGTTGCTTCGGCGCAGGCGTCGGCGGCGACAAAGACCGGGATGCGCTCTATCGGAGTGGGGCCTGCACCCACGCGCCGTCGGCATGCCGAGCGCCGGTGCCCGCCTCCCCCCAGGTGCGGCCCGCCGGTAGGTAGACCGCACGGCTTCGGCAGCCGGCCGACAGGACGGGAGCGACCAGCACATCGGCTCCCAAGAGGAACTGATCCTCGACCTCCCAGGCGAGCGGATCGTGGGGGTGAGCCACGAACAGCGGACGCATCGGCGCCAGCCCGCTGCGGGACGCCTCGTCCATCACCCCGTCCAGATAGGGCTACAGCCGTTCCCGCAGCCGCAGCGCCGCCGTCAGCGACTCGTAGGCGCGTTGCCCGTAGGACCACACCTCGTTGGGGCCGCCGGTCTGCGAGGCGCCCAGCTTGATCCGAGGCTCTCGGAAACCGGGCAGCCGCAGCAGCGGGCAGAAAACTGCGTACTGGAACCACCGCGCCACAAGCTCGCGGTACTCCTCGCCGTCGGGGTCACCGCCGTGGAAGCCACCGATGTCGGTCGTCCACCACGGAATCCGCCGACATCGCCATGTTCAGGCCCGCCCTGACCTGCTGGGCGAGGCTGCGCCAGGTGACATCGACATCACCCGACCACACCGCCGCCCCATAGCGTTGCGAGCCCGCCCACGCCGAGCGGCACAACAGCACGACCTCCTCCTCGCCGGTATCGCGCATCCCCTCAACGGAGGTCCGCGCGTTCTCGCGAGGGGAGACATTGGCTACCTCCGAACCGGGGCCGGCGCGAAAGGCCAGCGTGCGGGTGTCGGCCGGGCGGATCTCCGGTTCACAACCGTCCAGCCGTCACAGCCACCACACTCGCGCCCCCGGTCTCAGACGAACGCGCGCGCCCGCGGGTCGGTGGGATCGTAGAAGGCCACCGGCATCGGGAAGTCCGCGCCCTTGTCGGTCCAGGTAGCGGTGAACGGCTGGCCGGCCGCGCGGCCCGGCGATGCCGGGACGAAGACGGGACATGTTCGCGGTTGTCATCAGTTACCTCCCGAAGCCTGCTGCTGCGCGTGGCGCATGGCGGTCTCCGGCGTCTCCTGGCCGGTGACGGTCTCCTGGGTGACCCCCGCAACATCCGTTATGCCGCCGTTATCCCCGTTCCCGGCGTCGGCGCTCCAGCGGCTCTCCTTTCCGCTGTGGACGGCCGCCACGCTGCTCCCCGGCTGGCTACGCTGCTTGGTATGCAGATCCGACTGGTCCAGGGCGACATCACCGAGCAGCACGTCGACGCTGTCGTCAACGCCGCCAACTCCTCCCTGCTGGGCGGGGGCGGGGTCGACGGTGCCATCCACCGCAAAGGTGGTCCCGACATCCTGCGAGAGTGCCGCGCCCTGCGCGCTTCTTCTCTACGCGACGGTCTCCCCACAGGACAGGCGGTCGCCACGACCGCGGGGCGACTGCCCGCGAGCTGGGTTATCCACACGGTCGGTCCGGTCTACAGCGCTGGCGAGGAGCGCTCGCCGCTGCTCGCCTCTTGTTACCGTGAGTCATTGCGCCTCGCCGCCGAACTCGCCGCCGAAACCATCGCCTTCCCCGCCGTGTCGGCCGGAGCATACGGCTGGCCCCTGTCCGATGCCGCTCGTGTCGCTGTACAGGCTGTGCAGGAATCGTCGATTACGCTAAGTGAAGTCCGGTTCGTCCTTTTCGACGGGCCTACCCATGCCGCCTTCGCGCGCGCGGTCACCGAACACGGATAAGCGCACCTGCACTGACCTTTAGGATCTTGACGTGTTCACCACTCTGTCCCGCCGAACCACGGTTCTGGCGGCCTCGTCACTGCTCGTCGCAACGGCAGGAATGGCCGCCACCGTAGACAACGGGGTCCCCGGCACCGACGCCAGCGTGGCGAGCGCACGCCCAGCTGCTGAGAACGAGCAGCGATCCCAGCCCCGGCACACCCTCGAACCCGCGGTACAGCCACGCCCCGGCGAGGTCGACGTGTGCGACGAATCAGGCAGCGACGACGTCCTCTGGATTCCCGACAAGGGCGCCCCCGAACGAGGGCGCCCCATTTGGGTGCACCGCCCGCCCGGCGCCGACAGCGCCGACATCCCCGTGCTCTACCTGCTGCACGGCTCCACCACTACCCACCGCACCCTCAAAAACGCCGACGTCGGCGCCCGCATGGACGAACAGATGTGCCGCGCTGGAGTGGAGTTCGTCATCGCCGCCCCCTTCGGACAGGAGGTCGGCGGCAGTGACACGGAGTGGGGCGACGCCGCCGACGGCGACTTCGCCATCGAGACCTTCGTCACCGACGCCGCCATCGACGCCGTGGAAGGCACGTACCAGCGCCCCCGCAACCTGCGCGCCATCGGCGGCTACTCCATGGGCGGCTACGGCGCCGCGGCCCTGGCACTGCGCCACCCGCGCCTGTACTCCCAAGCGGCGAGTTGGGGCGGCTACTTCAAGGTCGACGACCCCAGCGGCACCTTCGGCGACGACACCGACTCCCACGCCCCCGACCAACTGCTCGACACCCCCAAAGCCCACGACATCCGATTCTTCCTCGCTGAAGGCACCGAAGACCACACCCCCCTCCAGGAGGGCAGCATCCACGGTGAGGCCGAACGGTTCGCCGCGATGCTGCGTGAGCGCCACATGACCGTCCAAACCGCCTTTCCCCACGGCGGGCACGACTTCGAAACCTGGGAGAAGACCTACTCTCAGGCAGTGAGTTTCCTGACAGCGGGCTGGTCCACCCCCGTCCTGGCCCCCGAACCCGGCTGAACCGACCGGCGTTAGCCGCCCCCGCTGCCGTGTGCGTGGCCACGCAGCGGCCATCATTGGAACACCGCGCCTGTAGGTGCGTGTTGACCGATGTGGCATGTCGTCACCGCGTGCCGATGGACGACGGAGGGACGGACCGAAGCAGTGACGCTGCACAATCTGGGCTGGATCGGTGGGCCATCGGGCATCGACCGCGCGCCGGCGGCACCTCGCCGCGTCGCCACCATCAGCCTGCACACCTCACCCCTCGACCAGCCGGGCACTGGCGACGCCGGCGGGATGAACGTCTATATCGTCGAGGTCGCCAGGCGACTAGCCAAACGCGGTATCGCCGTGGACGTGTTCACCCGTGCCACCCGCCCCGAGCAGCCGCCCGAGGTCGAGATGGCCCCTGGCGTCACCGTCCGCCACATCCCCGCCGGCCCCTTCGGCGACCTCGACAAACACGCCCTCGCCCGCTACCTGTGCCCCTTCATCTTCGGGGTGCTGCGCGCTGAGGCTTCCAACGATCCGGGCCACTACGACCTCGTGCACGGTCACTACTGGCTGTCGGGCCGCGCCGGCATGGCCGCCGCCCACCGCTGGGGAGTCCCGTTCGTGCAGACCATGCACACCCTGGCTCGGGTCAAGAACATGTCCCTGGCCACCGGCGACACCCCCGAGCCTGAGGCCCGCGTGCGCGGCGAGGAGCACCTGGTGCGCTCCGCTGATCGCCTCGTCGCCAACACCGCCGGCGAGGCCGCCGAGCTGATCCGCTACTACGACGCCGACCCCGGCAAGGTCACCACCGTCCCCCCCGGTGTGGACCTGGAGCTGTTCACCCCGGGCTCGCGTACCGAGGCGCTACACCACCTTGGGCTGCCCTCCGACGCCGAACTGTTGCTGTTCGTCGGGCGGGTACAGCGGCTCAAAGCCCCCGATGTGCTGCTGCGTTCGGTGGCCCACCTGCTCCAGCGCGCCCCTGGCCTGCGCCAACGCCTCGTCGTGGCTATCGTGGGCGGTATGTCGGGCGCGGGGATGGGCGAGCCCGGCGAGCTGACCGAGTTGGCGCGTTCGCTGGGCATCGCCGACGTAGTCCGGTTGGAGCCGCCGCGCTCGCGCTCCGAGCTCGCGTGGTTCTATCGCGCCGCCACCGCCACAGTCGTGCCTTCCTACTCGGAGTCCTTCGGCCTGGTGGCCGTGGAGTCCCAGGCCTGCGCCACCCCCGTGGTCGCCGCCCGGGTGGGCGGGCTGCCCACGGCCGTGCGCGACGGGGTCTCCGGTGTCCTCATCGACGGCCACGACCCGCGCGACTATGCCCGGGTGCTCTACCGTGTGATCACCGATCCGGAGCGGCGCGCCAGGATGGGCGAGGCCGGTGTGCGTCACGCGGCCAGCCTGAGCTGGTCGACCACTGTGGACGGCCTGCTCGACGTCTATCGGGCGGCCCTGGGGCGCCGGCCCCTCCCCTTGGCGGCCAGCCAGTAGGCCCGCGCGGGAAACAACCGTCCTCCCCGACCACGACCGTGGCCCCGCCAGAGAGGAAGGCCCCATGCTGACACCGCAACAGGCCAACGTAGCCGAGGCCATCGAGACGGCCCTACGCGAGGCCGAGTTGGAGTTCGAGCGTCCCCGCCCCGAAGCGTTCCTGGTGACCATGCCCGGACAACGCAAGCTCAAGACCCTGGTGTGGCTCAACATCGGTTTGCACAGCCTGTTGATCAAGACGTTCTTCTGCCGTCAGCCCGACGAGAACCACGCCGAGTTCTACCGCTGGCTCACCCGCAAGAACGACGAGATGTACAGCATGGCCTTCGCCAGCGACGATGTCGGCGACGTCTACATCGTGGGGCGGGTGGCGCTGGCCGGGATCACGCCCGAGGAGGTCGATCGGCTCCTGGGGTGCGTCCTCACCTACTCTGACGACAACTTCAACGGCGCCCTTGAGCGCGGGTTCGCCTCTGCGATCCGCAAGGAGTGGCAGTGGCGCGTCGACCGTGGCCAGCAGCCCCGCAACCTGGAGGCATTCCGGCACCTCGTCGAGGAGGCGCCCGCCTCCGAATAGCAGGCGACCACTGCGGAACACCGGCGGAGACGAATGTGACCAGATTGGCCTAGACCAATCTCTGGCCCCCGGAGCGACCCTTGCCGACGACTCGCTAGGCTGGCCCCATGGGGACTCTGGTTCTACTGCGACACGGCGAAAGCGTCTGGAACGCTGAAGGATTGTTCACCGGATGGGTGGACGTCGACCTCTCGACCACGGGTGAAGAAGAGGCCCGTCGAGGCGGCTCGCTGCTGCTCGACGCCGACCTGCGACCCGACGTCGTTCACACCTCGGTGCTCAAGCGCGCGATCCGCACCGCGAACATCGCCCAAGACGCCGCCGACCTGCACTGGCTGCCGGTCAGTCGGTCCTGGCGGCTCAATGAGCGCCACTATGGCGCCCTCCAAGGCAAGAACAAGGCGCAGACCCGCGCGGAGTTCGGCGAAGAGCAGTTCATGATCTGGCGCCGCTCCTACGACACCCCGCCGCCTCCGCTGGCCGACGACGACCAGTACTCCCAGGTGGGCGACCGTCGTTACGCCGACCTCCCCCCGGAGCTGATGCCGCGCACCGAGTGCCTGGCCGACGTGGTCACGCGCATGCTGCCCTACTGGTACGACGCCATCGTCCCCCAGCTCGCCGCCGGACGTACCGTGCTCGTCGCCGCTCACGGCAACTCGCTACGTGCCCTCGTCAAGCACCTCGACGGTATCGACGACGAGACCATCGCCGGGCTCAACATTCCCACGGGCATCCCGCTGGTCTACGAGCTCAACGACGACTTCACGCCCCGCAAGACCGGTGGCGAGTACCTCGATCCCGAGGCGGCCAAGGAAGCCATTGAAGCCGTGAAGAACCAGGGAAAGAAGTAAGCCGCGTTCCATCCGGCCACCAGTTGGCCGCAAACCTGTGGCCCGGAGCCCCTAAGGGCCCGGGCCACCGTCGTATCGCGCCGCCTTAAGCGGTCGCGCGGCGGTCGTGTCCGTGACGCATCGTGAGGGGAAGGGAGGAGAAACTACTCCGCCAGCGGCTCGAACTTGTAGCCCAGGCCGCGCACCGTGACGATGAAGTTAGGGTTGCCAGGGTCGCCCTCGATCTTGGCGCGCAACCGTTTCACATGCACATCCAGCGTCTTGGTGTCGCCGACGTAGTCGGCGCCCCACACGCGGTCGATCAGTTGCATCCGAGTCAGGACCCGCCCGGCGTTGCGCAGCAGGACCTCCAACAGCTCGAATTCCTTCAGGGGAAGCTGCACGTTCTCCCCGCGTACCGTCACGACGTGGCGTTCCACGTCCATCCGCACCGGGCCCGCCTCCAGGGTCGTCGGCAGCAGTGTCTCATCCTCGCCCCGCCGCCGGAGCACGGCGCGGATGCGTGCCACCAACTCGCGCGAGGAGAAGGGCTTGGTGACGTAATCGTCGGCCCCCAACTCCAACCCCACGACCTTGTCGATCTCGCTGTCCTTGGCCGTGAGCATGATGACCGGCACATTGGACTTCTGCCGCAGGGTCCGGCAGACCTCTGTTCCGGGCAGGCCGGGCAGCATCAGGTCCAGCAGCACAAGGTCGGCTCCGGTGCGGTCAAACGTCTCCAGCGCCACCGTCCCGGTCGGCGCCACCGCGACCTCGAACCCCTCCTTGCGCAGCATGTACGACAGGGCATCACTATAGGATTCCTCGTCCTCGACGACGAGTACGCGCGTCACTGTGGTGCCTCCCGATAGGTGTTCGCATCGGAGCGAGCACGCTCCGGTGTCTCAGGCCGGGGCAGTCGCAGCGTAAACGTCGACCCCGAGCCTTCCTTGCTCCACACACTCACTTCTCCACGGTGGTGGGTCATGATGTGCTTGACGATCGCCAGGCCGAGGCCAGTGCCTCCGGTGGCCCGGCTTCGAGCGGCATCCACACGGTAGAACCGCTCGAAGATTCGCTCCAGGTCCTGTTGGGGGATGCCGATGCCCTGGTCGGCCACCCGCAGGTCCACGGTGTTCTCAGTGACCTCAGCCGAGATCGAGACGCGCGTGCGCTCAGGGCTGTAGGCCACAGCGTTGGCCACGAGGTTACGCATGGCGGTGACGAGCAGCCCTTCGTCGCCCGGAACCACCACTCCTTCGGTGCCACTGGCCATCAATTCGATTTCCTTGGAGTCGGCGGCCGTGGCCACGGCGTCGATCGCATCCTCGACGACGGCCTCGACGTCGACATCCTCAGGCTCGGCCAGGGGCTCGGCGCCTTGCAACCGCGACAGCGTGATGAGGTCCTGGATGACGCTGGTCAGTCGCGACGCTTCTTGCTGCATGCGCTCAGTGAAGCGCCGCACTGCCTCGGGGTCGTCGCTGGCGTCGGCGGTGGTCTCCGCCAACAGCGACAGCGCCCCGACCGGCGTCTTGAGTTCATGACTGATATTAGCGACGAAGTCGCGGCGCACAGCCTCGACCCGGCGTCGCTCGGTTTGGTCCTCGGCCAGTACCAGCACCAGTCCCGTGCCGCCCAGCGGCGCGACACGCACCGCGAACGACGTGACATCCGGTCCGAACTTGCGGACAGCTACCTCGATTTCGGTCTCACGGATGACGCCGTCGCGGCGTACCTGGCGAGCCAGGGCGAGTAGATCACTGATGACCAGCTCGTCGCCCCGAACGATCCCGAAGGCACGTGCGGCCGAACTCGCGCGTAGGACACGGTCGGCCGAGTCGAGGACGACCGCCGAGGACGGCAACGCGGAGAGGACTTCAGCCACTCCCGGCGGGAGTTCGGGTTGTGGGACGGGTGTGCGGGTACGACCACGGCTCGCCTCGCTTATACGAAACGCCAGACCGGCCGCCACACCAGTGACGAGTCCGACGATCCCCGCGATCGCGGCCAGCAGTTCACCTTGCACACTATCGATCGTAGGTGGGTAATGTGCTCCATTACCCCATCGATGGCTTCTTGCAACTGAGGTTCGCTGAAAGTTAACTGTTCCTTGCGGGGCCATTCAGCTTTGAAACAACGACGAATTGGGACGATCTGCTCATGCGCGATACCTATCATGAGGACCTCGATGCCCTCGGTGAACGGCTCATCGAGATGGCCCGCTTTGCGCGGCACGCGATGGAGCGTGCCACCACGGCGCTGCTTGAGGCCGATCTCAACGCCGCCCAAGAGGTGATCTCCGAGGACGACGCGCTCAACGACATCGATGAGGAGATCGAGCGTGTTGCCTTCGATCTGATGGCCCGCCAGCAGCCAGTCGCGCAAGATCTGCGAATGATCATCACTGCGCTGCACATGTCCGGTGATCTGGAACGGATGGGCGACCTCGCGGTCCACCTCGCCAAGACCGCGCGGCGGCGCCATCCCGAATCGGCCATCCCCCCTGAACTGAGAACCATCGTCACCGACATGGGTCAACAAGCCGATGTGTTGGTGGCCAAGGCAGGGGAGGTCCTGAGCAAGCGCGACGTCGACCTCGCGCTGCAACTTGAGCAAGACGACGACAAAATGGATGAGCTGCACCGGCGCATGCTCACCCGTATTCTCGACCCTGATTGGCAGCACAGCGTCGAGTCCACCATCGACATCACGCTGGCCGGTCGGTTCTACGAGCGCTTCGGGGACCACGCTGTCCACGTGGCCAATCACCTGGTGTATATGGTCACGGGCGAGAAGCCCGACGATTTCGACCGCGAGATCTAACGAGATCTACGGGGAGCGCTTCCGCTCCAACGCCGCGTCTGGGGGAGGTTTCCGGCCGGCGTGCCCCCCACGCACCCACCTGAAACCACTGTCTCAGCCTATGGAACACTTCTCCGCGGCTTTGTCAAGACCCGAATTGCTGTGTTGACCTGCGCCTTCGTAAACCGAATAGGTACGTTAAGTCGTGGATTCGTGGTACCCTGGAGTTAGCGGAAGGGGTACTTGCCACATGACTTTCAAGGTCGGCGACACCGTTGTCTACCCCCATCATGGGGCTGCTCGTATTGAGTCAATCGAGACTCGCATCATTAAGGGTAAGGAAAAGACCTACCTCGTTCTGAAGGTCGACAAGGGCGATCTCACGGTTCGGGTGCCGGCTGACAACGCCCAGGAAGTCGGCGTCCGTGACGTGGTCGGTCAAGACGGCCTGGACCGTGTCTTCGAGGTGCTGCGTGCGCCGCACACCGAGGAGCCCACCAACTGGTCGCGGCGGTACAAGGCAAATCTGGAGAAGCTCGCTTCGGGCGATGTCAACAAAGTCGCCGAAGTCGTGCGCGATCTGTGGCGTCGCGATAAAGAGCGCGGTCTTTCTGCCGGGGAAAAGCGAATGCTCGCTAAAGCTCGTCAAATATTGGTTAGTGAACTCGCCCTCGCAGAAAAGACCAACGAGGACAAAGCCGAGGCACTTCTCGACGAAGTTCTCACGGACTAACAGAATTCCATTATGCATGCCATGCCACGGGTGGGCGTCGGAACCGACGTCCACCCATTTACGTCTGGGCGTCCCCTTTTTCTTGCCGGTTTGGAATGGCCGGGCGAGGATGGTGTCAGCGGTCACTCCGACGGCGACGTCGCCGCACACGCAGCCTGTGACGCCCTGTTTTCAGCCTGTGGCTTGGGTGATCTGGGGGGCCAGTTCGGCACGTCCGCACCCGAATGGGACGGTGCCTCCGGAGTCGAACTGCTCACCGCCGCCGCCCGTCTGGTCCGCGCCGCGGGATACGAGATCGGCAACATCGCCATCCAGGTCATCGGTAACCGTCCGAAATTCGCGCCACGGCGTGACACGGCCGAGAAGGTCCTCTCGGAGGCCGTGGGAGCGCCGGTGACGGTTTCAGCCACCACGACCGACGGTCTGGGGCTCACCGGCAGAGGTGAGGGGATCGCCGCGGTAGCCACGGCGTTGTGCATGCCCACGCTTCCCGAGTGACCACGGGCCCGCGCCGCCACCGGTGACGACTTACTCCGGTTCCTCCCCGTCAGGTGGGGTAGGGCCGCTACGCACGTCGGCCGAGGGCGGCGGCTCGACGGTCACCTCCGAGCCGTTTCGGCGGCGCGGCTTGCGCATCATCGGGCGTTTGCGCATGCGCGGCGCAGCCGAGGAATGTGCCGTTCCCGTCGCCTGTGCCGCTTCGGCCGTATGCGGATCGGCTTCTCGCGCCGGTTCGCCCTCTTCACTCTCTTCGGCACTCTCTTCGGCCTCACTGTCGGCTGGAGCGGTGCTCCCCGTGGCCGTGCCGCTGTCATCGTCGGCCGAGTCCGCGGCCTCCGCGCGTTCTCCGGTCTCGCCCGGGGCCTCCGGCGCTGCGGTGTCGGCCGGGTCGTCGCCGTGCCCGGCGTGGTCCGCCTCGTGGTCGGTCTTGCTCACCAGGGGAGAGGAGGGAACCGCTGCCGCCCGCTTGATCTGGCCGCCGCCTTCGTCACGCCTGCGCTTGGGCAGTTCCGGCCCTTCCGCCCCCTCCGATGGGGCTTCGGGCGGGTGGCGGTCGGCGCCCGCCTCGCCGGCGGCCGTAGCCATGGGCTCCGTCGCGGCGAGATCGTCTCCGGCGTCCTCGCTCCCGGTTTCGGGCTCGGGGAAGAGTGGCGGGGCCTCGGCGGGGTTGGGGTCCCAGTCGACCTCAGCCGGCGGGGCGGGGGTCCGTTCAGGCGCAGGTGTCGGGCGAGCCGGGGGTGGCCGTCGCGCCGGCTGCTGCGGCTGCCGCCGGGTGGGGCGCCGTCGGGATTTGCCCGAGGAGCGGCGGTCCTCCCGGAGGTGGACGACGATCCACATCCAACAGCGGAAGGCGATGAGCAGCGCCCCCCATGGAGCTACGGCCACGAGGACCGCGGCGACGGGCCCGGCCAGTTCGTAGTCCATCGACCCCATCGCGCTGGCCAGCGCGGCGATGCTGATCAGCCCCAGGACCAGCGCGTCGATCCAGGTGCGCCGGCGGCGGGGCGCGTCGCGCAGCAGATACGTCGCCGCGAAGGTGAAGACCAGCAGCAGTGTGAACACAGCCGGGTAGAGGTGGGCCAGTCCAGGGGTGATACCACCGGTGATCGCGATCTGGTAGATGCCGGTGTAGGAGAGCACGACAGCGCAGGCGGCGATCACCAGCACGCCCAGACCCGTCAGCGCGATGGTGCGCCGACGCTGGACACCACCGTTGCGGGGGGTGGGGCGGGCGCCGGTGGATTCGGAGGAAGGATGACGGCCCATCGTGGGTAGCAGGGTAACCCAACAAAGGTGACGAACACGAGGTTCTGTCCGAAATTAGGTATAATGTCGGATGAACATCTCTACCGGGGGCGAGCATAACCGAACATCGTGACCGATTTTCCTGGTTAATGCCGTGACGATGCGCCGGAACGTGGCCAAAAGCACACCCATTTTTCCCAGTTGGATGCTCTGATACGGCCATCCGTTTTAGGTGCTGCCGGTCTCTCGCCCGCCTGCCTCACGTGGCTCCGGCAGTAAGAAATGCTCCACGAAAGGCAACAGCGGCGGTAAACCCGCTGCTTCTCGGCCGTAGCCGGCTCCTGGCCGGTCACCCCGCCTTGTGCGAAGGGTGGTTTTGGCGTCACCGATCCAGCGCGGGCCACAGAACAGCTACCCTTGGGGCCGTGAGTCTCCGCTTCTATGACACCCGCGCCCGCAGCGTCCGCGACTTCGCCCCTCTGCGCGAGGGGCGCGTCTCGCTGTACCTGTGTGGTGCCACGGTACAGGCGGCGCCCCACATCGGCCACATCCGCTCCGGAGTGAATTTCGACATCCTGCGGCGGTGGCTTACTTACCTGGGCTACGAGGTCACCTTCTGCCGCAACGTCACCGACATCGACGACAAAATCCTCAACATCGCCAGCGATGAGGGCGTCGAGTGGTGGGCGGTCAGCGAACGTAACCAGCGCGCGTTCACCTGGGCCTACGATGTGCTCGGCTGCCTGCCGCCCTCGGTGGAGCCGCGCGCCACGGGCCACATCCCGGAGATGATCGAACTCATGGGCCGGCTCATCGACAAGGGCCACGCCTATCCGGCCGGCGACGGCTCCGGCGACGTCTACTTCGACGTCCTTTCTTTTCCCCGTTACGGCGAACTGTCCAATCAGCGTGTCGACCAGATGCGCGGCGCCGGCGACACCGACGACGAACGGGCCAAGCGCGACCCCCGCGACTTCGCGCTGTGGAAGGGCGCGCGGCCGGGTGAGCCGAGTTGGGACACTCCCTGGGGGCGGGGGCGGCCGGGATGGCACCTGGAGTGCTCGGCCATGTCCACCAAGTACCTCGGCCCCACCTTCGACATCCACGGCGGCGGGGTCGACCTCCTGTTCCCGCACCACGAGAACGAGTTGGCCCAGTCCAACGCCGCGGGCGACGGGTTCGCCCGCTACTGGCTGCACAACGGCATGCTCACGATGAGCGGCGAGAAGATGAGCAAGTCGCTGGGAAATTCGCTGCTCATCCCCGACCTTGTCCGCAGAGTGCGCCCTGTGGAGCTGCGCTACTACCTCGCCCAGGCGCAGTACCGCTCGGTCATCGACTTCTCAGAGGAGGCGCTCCAGGAGGCTGCGTCGGCCTTCCAACGTGTCGAGGGCTTCCTCACCCGTGCCGTCGAGATCGCCGGCACGGTGGCCCCGGCCGCCCAGGTACCGACGGAGTTCGCCGCGGCGCTCAACGACGACCTCAACGTTTCCCAAGGGCTGGCCACGCTGCACGGCCAGGTACGCGAAGGCAACGCCGCCCTCACCGAGGGCGCCAAGGAGCAGGCCGCCCGGTGCGCCGCGAACGTGCGCGCGATGCTGGGGGTTCTTGGGCTCGACCCGCTCGCCCACCCGTGGGTCGACAGCCGCGAGACCGGGCTACGCGAGGTGGTCGACGCTTTGGTCTCGGTCGCGCTAGAGCAGCGTCAAGCGGCGCGGGCCCGCAAGGACTACGCTGCCGCCGACGCGATCCGCGACCAACTCACCCAGGCCGGGATCGTGGTCGAGGACACGCCGCACGGGCCGCGATGGGAACTCAGGCGTAACTAGAACAAGGAGCCACGCCTCACCACAAGGGGGACGCGGCAGTGGCTTCCGCCCGACCGTCTGCACGTGGCGGCGGGCGCGCGGGAAGGGCACCCACCGGGTGGACCGGGCCGCGAGACATCGCGCCGCCACAGGCGCGGATGGCCTACGTAACGGGAGGACGATTCCCATGCCCTCGAAGAACAGCAAGAAGGGCCCCACGAAGGGCACGGGCGGCAAGGGCAAGCGCGCGCTCCAAGGGAAGAAGACGACGCTTCCCAAGGAACAACGCCACTGGTACGAGGCCAAGCAGCGCTCGCGCGCGGCCAACCGGTCACCCCAGCAGCACCCGGCTTCCGCCGGCCGTGGCGCCGGCGGCTCGCGCAGTGGGCCCGGCTCTGGCGGGCAGGAGCTCCTCGTGGGGCGCAACCCCGTGGTCGAGGCCCTGCGTGCCGGCATGCCCGCACGGCGGTTGTTCATCGTCAACAGCCTCGACGCCGACGAGCGCATCACCGAGGCCGCCAAGCTGGCCGGCGCGGCTGACCTCGACATCTCCGAGGTCAGCCGCGCCGAGCTGGACCGCCGTTGCGACAGCAACGGCCAACCCGGCGCCGCTCACCAAGGCATCGCGCTCCAGGTGCTGCCCTACAGCTACAAGAGCGACACCGAACTGCTCGACATCGCCACCGCAGCCGAGAGCCCGCCGTTGCTCGTGGCGCTCGACAGCGTCACCGATCCGCACAATTTGGGGGCGGTCGCCCGCTCCGCCGCGGCCTTCGGCGCGCACGGTCTGCTGATCCCCGAGCGCCGGGCCGCAGGCGTTACAGCGGCGGCGTGGAAGACCTCGGCCGGTACGCTCGCCCGCCTTCCGGTCGCCCAGGCCACCAACCTGACGCGGGCGCTTCGCGCCTACAAGAAGGCCGGCCTGTTCGTTGCCGGGTTGGATGCCGGTGGCGACACGGCATTGGCGGAGTTGGACCTGGCCACCGGCCCGTTGGTCCTGGTGATCGGTTCGGAGGGCAAAGGGCTGTCGCGTCTGGTGCGTGAGACTTGTGACGCTGTGGCCGGCATCCCGATCACCGGCGCCGAGTCCCTCAACGCCTCCGTCGCCGCCGGCGTCGCCCTCTATGAAGTGATCCGTCGCCGTTCGGCACTGGAGTAGCCGCGGAACCGGTAGGATTCGTAACTGGTGTTACGGCATCGGCCGGCGTAGCTCAATCGGCAGAGCAGCCGCCTTGTAAGCGGCAGGTTAGGGGTTCAAATCCCCTCGCCGGCTCTCTTCCTCCTTTTCCTCGCAGGTCAGACCACCAAGCGCAACGGCCACCCGGAGCGCTTCCGGATGGCCGTTGCACATTCATTGCACACCGCGTCAGGCGGCGTCGCGCCGTTGGAGTTGGGCCAGGTGCTCGGAGCGCTTGGCGCCCAGGGCGTCGGCCACCTCGTCAAGACGATCCGGCCACAGGTGGCCGTAGGTGTCGAGCGTGATACTGGGTTTGCGGTGCCCCAGCATCGTTTGGACCACGTAGACGTCCGCCCCGGCGGCGATCGCCAGTGACGCCGCCGTGTGCCGGAGCTTGTGGGGTGTGAGCCCGCGTCCAGTCAGCCCAGCGTTCGTCACGGCCTTGTTGAAGACCCGGGGGCGCCAGTTCCGTAGCCAGATCGGCCCGCCCCGGGCAGCGGTGAACACCAGGTCCTCGCAGGAGCGGCCATCGACCAGGTCCGCGAGTTCCCCGACGAGGAAGGCCGGAACGGGCACGGAACGCACTTCCCCCTTCTTGGGGCGTCCCAGCGTCAGCTTCCCCTTGTTGTCCTTGTACGCCCGGTCGATGTGGGCACGGCGGGTTTCGAGGTCCAGCCGCCCCACTGTCAGGGCCGAGACTTCCGACCAGCGCAGCCCCGTGTAGGCCAGGAAGCGAATCACCGTCCCGTGAGGTCCCGAGGCGAGCGCCAGCCGTTCCGCCTCCACATGGGAGAGGTAGACGTGGTCACGAGGGGGTAGCTTCGGAAGGGGTACGCCCCTCGCCGGGTTCCTGCCGATGTACTCGCTCTTCACCGCCCATTCCATGACCGAGAGCAGCACCAGGTGAACCCCCCGGATCGTGGCGGGGCTGATCGGGTCGTCCCCCTTGCCTTTCCGAGGGTCAGCCTGGAGTGCGAGCACCCAGTCAACGACGTCCTGGTACCGCACTGCCGAAACCGGAGTGGTTCCCCAGCGGGGGAGAACGTAGTTGTCCAGGTGGTCGCGGTAGAGGTCCCGTGACCCCTGTTCCAGGTCGGTTTTGGCGCTCCACCAGGCTTCCGCGATCACGCCTACCGACACCTTGCTGAGCGCGGGATCACGGTAGGAGCCGTCAGCCAACTGGTTTTCGATCTCGGCTTGGCGCTTCTCGGCTTGCGGTTTCTTCTTGAACGTGCCCCCGCTCTTCATCCGGCCGGCGGGATCGTAGTAGCGGACGAGCCAGCGCGCCGGGGGTGTGCGTTTGGCTTGCTTGGCTTTGGCGACCGCTTCGCGGTACTGCTTGTCCTGCGTTCGGTCGTAGACCCAGGCCCGCGCCATTGTGGTTTCCTTCCGTCGGGGGAGTGGTCAGGGCTGTCGCAGGACCCAGGCACGGACTTCCGCAGGGTCATAGCGCAGGTGTCGGCCGATGCGATGCGAGGGAGGCCCCACCTCCAGGTAGCGCCACTGGTAAAGCGTTTTGGCGGGTACGCCGAGGAACGCGGCGGTGTCCTTGACCGACCACAGGGAGGGCGCTTTGTGTGGTCGGGTGACGGCGCTGGTCGAGCCCTCGTCACCGACGCCGGTTGTGGTGGGTGTGGTCACGTGGCCCCCGTTGCCGAAAGTTCGCTGTTTCTGCTTTGTCGCGCGGCGTCGAGCTGTGCGCGTCGGTTGAGGGTGTCGCCCACGGCGCGTAAGAGGCGGTGTTCGCGGGGAGGGACGTCGGGATCGGTGGGGCGGGCGAGTTCCCACACCTGGCGGTTGCCGGCCATGTGCAGCGGCACCGCAGCACCGCCCGAGGCCCCGGAGGACGCCGGGGACGGCGCCGAGCCCGTGTTGGAGTCGTCAGGCTCTTCGTTGGGGTTGACGCCGAGTTGGTCCAGCACCCAGGCCAGTCGGTCGGCGCGGTGGTCGGCCAGGGTTTTGTTGGACCATTTGCGTGAGACCAGGACCCGGCGTCCGGCATAGCCGAGGTGTTGGCGTTTGTGGGCTTTGGAGCGGCAGAACCCGGGGCGCATGCCGGCTTTGGGGGTGGCTGGTTGGATGCCGTAGCGCAGCCAGTTCGCACACGTGGGTGCGCAGGGTTCGAAGCGCAGGGCTTCCACGAGGCGGTCCACGTGGCGTTGTTGGGCGTCGGTGTCGACGGTGTGGCAGTCGGCGACGTCTTTGGTGAGGTATTTGGCCAGGTAGCGCACACACCGGTCGGCATCCGCCGATCCGGCCACCACGCCTTTGGCGTCGACCTGGCGGCCGAAGCGGCACACGTGCATGGGTTGGGCGTTGGGGTCGGCATCCAGGGCGTCGAGGGCCTCATCCCAGGTGGGCAGCACTTCCCCCGTCGAGGGGTCGACATAGTGTCCGGTTGCTTCGTCGAAGACCGGTAGGTGCTCGCCCTCGTACTTCACCGTGTCGGCGGTGGGCCACCACACTTGGTGGTAGGTGGCTGCGGCGATCTGGCGCAGTTCCGCCCGGGGCAGGGTGCCCCTGATGGCTATGTGCACATGGGGCGCCAAACGGCGTTGGGGTTCGACGGTGGCGAAGTACTGCACGTCGAAGCCGGCCACCCGCCTAAGGTTTTGCACGAAGCGGTCGATGAGCTTGGAGAAGTGCAGCGCATCGCGGGCGGTGCGCCGGTAGTCATAGCTGCCCGGGTCGACCGGGGTGCCGTCGCTTTTGACCCGGCCGTAGGAGTCACACGTGAGCGTGACGAACAGCGAGGGCCGAAACGTCGTGCCGGTGGCCGGGTCGTGGAAGGTGCGCCCGAGGGTGCGCCGGTTGCTGGGCCGCTTGGGCAGCTCGGGGGCGTCTTGGCGCCGTTTGGTGGAGCGCACCCGCCGCGAACCCCCCGCCGTCGAGGAGGAGGGGGTGAGCGAGCCCCGCAGCCCGGAGGCCGCGATCTGGCTGTCCAGCTCGGCGATGGCCCCATCCACCTCAGCCAGGTGGCCGGGATCGAGGTCGCCGGAGGCCGCCAAATGGTCGCGTTCAGCGGTGATCTGGGCGCGTTGTTCGACCCAGGCCCGCTGCTGTCCACGCGGTTCGTTCGGGGCGATGGTCGGTTCTTGGGCCAGGTGCCAGCCCTCTTCGCACTGTGTGCGCCGAATCGAGCGCTTGCGCTTGGCACAGGCGGGACAGCGCGATTCCAGGGTGGCGCCGCAGGGCACGTCGACGATCTCCGAGGTGCCGGTGTCGAGGTTGGTGCGCCGCAGCGAGACGGGCCGGATGCACACCCCTGTGTCGGCGGCGACCTGTTCGGCCACCTCGCGCGCCAGGGGTTGGGCCATCCGCTCGACCCGCGTGGACTTCCCCGTCGGAGTCGGCATTAGTGCCCCACCTCCGCATCCGAGCCCGCCGCATCACCCGACGGGGCCGAACCCGCCGAGGCCGCCATGCCACTGGCCACAGTGGCCCCATCCCCGGACCCGGCCAGGGTGGTCAACGGCACTGTGTGCCCCGAGGTGGCCGAATCGGTGGCCGAACCATCCGATGCGGCCGAACCGGCTGAGTCGGCCGAACTGGCCGAGTCGGTGGCCGGGGTGGTCGAGGTGTGGGTGGCTGTCATGTGGTCGATGTCGTCATCGGAGACGTAGGCCGCCCGGACCCGCACCGGGGCGGGCGAGCCCTCCAGTCGCACGAAGGCCACCCCGGGAAGGTCGGGATCGATCAGGTGGGCGTTGGCGCCCCGCTCGCGTGCGCCCTCGCCCAAGACCATGTCGACCTGGCTGGCTTCATCGAGGCGCAGGGCGATCTTGTCGGGGAACAGGTTGCGCAGGTTCAACACCTCCTTGCGCGGGTCTTGCAAGGCTGCCAGCACGGCCAGGCCGACCGACCGGCCCTGTGAAGTGAGGGTGGCCAGGGCGTTTTCGGCGCGGCGGCGCACGTCGCGGTCGGGGTGGTAGGCGGTCAGGAAGGCGACCTCATCGACCACGACCACGATGAAGGGGTCATCGACGCTGGGGGTGTGGCCCCGCTTGGTGCCGGCGTAGCGCGCGGCCCGCTCGTGCATCGTGGCCACCGCCGCTTCCAGCAGCTCCAACGCGGTTTCGCCCGTGTCGGCATAGGCCGCGAACAGCGGCCGTCCATAGGACAGCTCCATGCGTTTGGGGTCGATGGCCCACACCTGCGCTGTGCCCGTGCTGAGGGCGGGCAGCATGGCGCGGATGGCCGACCAGATCACCGAGCCCTTGCCCGATCCGGTCACCCCGATGGTCAGCACGT